>NC_016941.1:920928-1227904 GCF_000236925.1 Staphylococcus argenteus
AATTTCTAAGTGTAAAAGTTATGTTACTATTAAAACCAAGATGATTTGCACTAGTACCAGGACTAAGAATTAATTTATCATATGGTTCTTCAAATTGTTCATTCGTTTTACGATTCAAAACAGTTACAGATTGGTTTTCGTCATTGATTGCAACGACTTCATGATATGTTTTAACTGTAATTTGCTTACGATCATAAAATTTTTCAGGAGTATAAGCTAATGCTAAACGTCTATCTTCTACAACTTCACCTATCACATATGGTAAAGCACAATTTGCAAAACTCATATCTCTATCTTTTTCAAAAATAATAATGTCACTCTCTTTATCTAAACGTCGAATTTGACTGGCACATGTTGCACCACCGGCAACTGCTCCGACAACAACGATTTTGGGCATTGTTAATGACCTCCTGTTTTTTAAAAATATTATAAAATGTTTAGACATAAATTAACAGTAATATCTAATATTTAAGTTAAAGAAATCATTTAAATATCTGCCGATTCCATCTTCATTGTTATTGAAAGTAATATTGTTTGCCACATCTTTAAGTTCTTGTAAACCATTTTCCATTGCGACCCCATGACGAGCATATTCAATCATCTCTATATCATTATCTTCATCACCGAAAGCAATAATATTATTGCGATCTATATCTAGAAACTGTCTGACTTGTTCAATGCCCCTAGCTTTATTAATACCAAGCTTAACAATTTCAATGACTGGGAATGGAGCGCCCCAACGACGATGTTCAATATGGTCTGCATAAAAATGTGTGAGCATATTTTTGATTTCAGGAATTTTACATTCCTCTGCTTCAATTAAAATTGAGGTAGGGGATTCTTTCAAATGGACAAGAAGATTACCAGTTTGGATTTTAGGATTACCCATTGAAAAACCTTCAAATAATCTTGGATCATGATTGTTTATAAAAACATAATCTTTAACTTCTGCAATGATATTAGATACTTGATATTGCTGTAACCCTTGAATGATGTTTTGAGCAACACCTAAATCTAAAATTTCATGGACAGTTTTAAAGTTTTTATCTTTTGGGTGATGCACGTAAGCACCATTAAAGTTAACGATAGGTGTTGTTAAATTTAATTCATGATAATACATTTGACTTGCACGGTATGGTCTTCCAGTCGCAATCATAATTTGGTGTCCACGTTGTTGTAATTCATTTAATACTTGTTTAGTATATGATGAAATTTCTTTGTTATCGTTTAATAATGTTCCGTCTAAATCTAGACATATTAAATGTGGTTGCATATCTCTCTCCTCATAAGTTGCTTTGTTCATATAGATACATCATAGCATTTTATTGGCGTTTTGTCGGATATTTGATATATTAGGGATAATATGACATTAAAGAGGTGATATGGATGGAAGAGGCATTAAAAGATAGCATTTTAGGTGCATTAGAAATGGTAATAGATCCTGAATTAGGTATTGATATTGTTAATTTAGGTTTAGTATACAAAGTAAATGTTGATGATGAAGGTATCTGTACAGTTGATATG
Source organism: Staphylococcus argenteus (assembly GCF_000236925.1). Lineage (NCBI taxonomy): Bacteria > Bacillati > Bacillota > Bacilli > Caryophanales > Staphylococcaceae > Staphylococcus > Staphylococcus argenteus. The sequence goes on from NC_016941.1 coordinate 922,453, forward strand.
ACATTAACATCGATGGGATGCCCAATGGGACCTCAAATTATCGACCAAGTTAAGACTGTATTAGCAGAACTTCCAGAAATTCAAGATACAGAAGTTAACATCGTCTGGAGTCCACCTTGGACAAAGGATATGATGTCACGCTATGCTAAAATTGCATTAGGCGTAAGTTAATAATTAAATTTATCTGAGCAGTTAGATGTTGAAAATGCATTTAACTGCTTTTTGTAATTGAAAATATAATCTAGACGAATATGTTGGTAATCTCTAATTGTGTAATTTAAGAATTAGTTGAATCTAAAAGTACTATACATATCTTTGACCTTAGAGAAAAAATAGAGGTTTATTATTAATCGAATATACTTAATTTAAAATGTTTGATAGTAAAATTTTAGGTAGGAGTAGGTCATGAATCATTTCATGCAACACAATTCTTTTGTATTTATAAATGTTGGTAAAAAAAACTGATAATAAATTGAATTTATATTACAGTTATATTACAATACATAATACTTCATAGTTTTTAAGTGACGAGTTGCATTACAAAATCGAAATTAAATGTGTAAAGAAAGTAATCAGGCTTTTTAAGTTTGATAAACGAGAACTAAACAATTATTTATACGGGTTTCGATAATTTAAATATGCATTTCACTATTCTTTTAAACAACACATAACATTTTTATAAAGCATCTAAGAATAACAGTTTTAAAAGGGAAGAATGCAAAATGAATAAAACAAAGGATTATACACAGCATAAGAAGATAAGGTACATGCCTGGATTAGATGGTTTAAGAGCTATCGCAGTATTAGGAATTATTATTTATCATTTAAACAAACAATGGTTAACGGGTGGATTTTTAGGTGTCGATACATTTTTTGTAATATCAGGTTATTTAATAACAAGCTTATTACTCAAAGAATTTGAAGATACTGGAATTATAAAACTGAAAAGCTTTTGGATTCGACGCTTAAAACGATTATTACCTGCAGTGATTGTACTATTAATGGTTGTAGAAACAGCTACTTTACTATTAAAATCAGACAATATTATTAGGGTCAAACACGACATAATTGCTGCCATTTTTTATGTATCAAATTGGTGGTATATTGCAAAAGATGTCAATTATTTTGAACAATTTTCATTTATGCCATTAAAGCATTTATGGTCACTTGCAATAGAAGAACAGTTTTACATATTTTTTCCTGTAGTATTAATCATACTATTATTATTGATAAAAAAACGTTATAAAATTGGGTTTATTTTCTGGTTTGTCTCTTTGTTATCTTTGGGATTAATGATTTATATTGCAAGCTTTAATATTAATCATTCACGAGTTTATTTTGGTACAGACACAAGATTACAAACATTATTATTAGGTGTAATCTTAGCATTTTTATGGCCGCCATTTAAGTTGAAAAATAATCCACCTAAATCTGTAAAATATGTAATAGACGCTATTGGTATTTTGGCATTTATAACATTAATGTGTTTATTTGTCATTGTAAATGATGAGAGCAATTGGATATACGATGGTGGTTTCTATTTAATATCAACAGTAACATTATTTGCTATTGCTAGTGTCGTACATCCAGCAACATGGGTGGCAAAAGCATTTTCAAATCCGGTTTTAGTATATATTGGCAAAAGATCATATAGCTTATATTTATGGCATTATCCAGTAATTAGTTTTATTCATAGTTATTATGTAGATGGACAAATACCGAAATATGTTTATATTTTAGACATCATATTAACGATAACTTTTGCAGAACTTTCTTATCGTTATATTGAAACGCCATTTAGAAAGGATGGATTCCATTCATTGAATTGGCGTCCAACATTTATACCACAGTTTTTGAGAACAGTTCTTATTGTTACTTTACTGATTCCTTTTATGCTTATATTAGTTGGTGCTTTTAATCAATATGGTAAAGATATCATTGGTGAAAAAGCGAATAGTTTTGATACCTCTTTAGAAGATAATTATCAAGCTAGAATAGCACCTGTCGAAAATATTCATATTGATGGATTAGTTGATCAAAAGAAAAAGACATCAAAAGATATATATCACAACATTAAGCCACTTTTAATTGGTGATTCAGTTATGGTAGATATTGGTGAATCATTTAAAGACTCTGTACCGAAATCTAGAATTGATGGAAAGGTAGGGCGTCAATTGTATCAAACGCTACCTTTAGTTAAAGCGAATTACTCACAATACACGAAATCATCCGATCAGGTCGTATTAGAATTAGGGACAAATGGAGATTTCACTGTTCAACAGCTTGATGATTTACTTAATCAATTCGGTAAAGCAAAAATTTATTTAGTTAATACTCGAGTGCCACGTATATATGAGGCGAATGTGAATCGGTTATTAGCTGATGCCGCAAAAAGAAAAAGAAATGTCACTTTAATTGATTGGCATAAACGTTCACAAGGGCATAGCGAATACTTTGCGCCAGATGGCGTTCATTTAGAATATAAAGGTGTTCTAGCTTTAAAAGATGAAATTTTAAAAGCTCTTAAAAAGAAATAATATAGGTTTAAAAAGTCTAGTTAATGTATAAATTTTACATTAGCTAGATTTTTTTGCAGATGAAAAATTATTTACGAAATTTCGAATAATCCGAAGTAAAAATGTTGATAAATTATTAAATAGGGACTATAATAGATTTAAGGTCAAAGAAAGTCAAAGTCAAAATATAATAATTTGACCAACTCTACAATTTAGAGGTGAAAAATATGGACATAAATAAAATGACATATACTGTACAAAATGCGTTACAACAAGCTATTGAACAGTGTCAGAGATATAAATTACAAAATATAGAAATCGAAGCAATTTTAAGCAGTGCATTAAATGAAAATGAAAGTTTATATAAAAGCATATTAGAACGCGCTAACATTGATGTTGATCAATTAAACCAAGCTTATGAAGAAAAATTAAACTCTTATGCATCTGTAGAAGGCGACAATATACAATATGGTCAATACATTAGTAATCAAGCGAACCAATTATTGACCAAAGCTGAGTCGTATATGAAAGAATATCAAGATGAATTTATTTCTATGGAGCATATTTTACGTGCTGCAATGGATATTGATCAAACAACAAAACATTTTATAAATAATAAAGCAGAAGTTATTAAAGAAATTATCAAGAAAGTAAGAGGGGGAAATCACGTGACATCACAAAATCCAGAAGTGAATTATGAAGCATTAGCAAAATATGGTCGTGACTTAGTAGAAGAGGTACGACAAGGTAAAATGGATCCTGTTATTGGTAGAGATGAAGAGATCCGCAATACTATACGTATATTGAGTCGTAAAACCAAAAATAATCCTGTGTTAATCGGAGAACCAGGTGTAGGTAAAACTGCAATTGTTGAAGGGTTAGCACAACGTATCGTTAAGAAAGATGTGCCAGAATCATTATTAGATAAAACTGTTTTTGAATTAGATTTGAGCGCATTAGTTGCAGGTGCAAAATATCGTGGTGAATTTGAAGAACGCCTAAAAGCAGTACTTAAAGAAGTTAAAGATTCTGACGGTAGAATTATTTTATTTATAGATGAAATTCATATGCTAGTTGGCGCAGGTAAAACAGATGGTGCAATGGATGCTGGAAATATGTTGAAACCAATGTTAGCAAGAGGTGAGTTGCATTGTATTGGAGCAACAACATTGAATGAATATAGAGAATATATTGAAAAAGATTCTGCATTAGAACGTCGTTTCCAAAAAGTAGCAGTCAGTGAACCTGATGTAGAGGATACAATTTCTATTTTACGTGGTTTAAAAGAACGTTATGAAGTTTATCATGGTGTAAGAATCCAAGACAGAGCCTTAGTTGCTGCAGCTGAATTATCTGATCGTTATATTACTGATCGTTTCTTACCAGATAAAGCGATTGATTTAGTAGACCAAGCATGTGCGACAATTCGTACAGAAATGGGTTCAAATCCTACTGAACTCGACCAAGTAAATAGACGTGTAATGCAACTTGAAATTGAAGAAAGTGCACTTAAAAATGAATCTGATAATGCAAGTAAACAACGATTACAAGAATTACAAGAAGAGCTTGCAAATGAAAAAGAAAAACAATCTGCACTGCAATCACGTGTAGAATCTGAAAAAGAAAAAATTGCTAAATTACAAGAAAAACGTGCGCAATTAGATGAAAGCAGACAATCATTAGAAGATGCACAAACTAATAATAACTTAGAAAAAGCTGCTGAATTACAATATGGCACAATACCTCAATTAGAAAAAGAGCTTAGAGAATTAGAGGATAATTTCCAAGATGAACAAGGTGAAGACACAGACAGAATGATTCGTGAAGTTGTTACTGACGAAGAAATTGGTGATATTGTAAGTCAATGGACGGGCATACCTGTATCAAAATTAGTTGAAACAGAACGTGAAAAATTACTTCACTTAAGTGACATCTTGCATAAAAGAGTTGTTGGTCAAGATAAAGCAGTAGATCTTGTTTCAGATGCAGTTGTAAGAGCAAGAGCTGGAATTAAAGATCCCAATAGACCAATTGGTAGTTTCTTATTCTTAGGGCCAACTGGTGTAGGTAAAACCGAATTAGCTAAATCATTAGCTGCTTCATTATTTGATTCTGAAAAACATATGATTCGTATTGATATGAGCGAATATATGGAAAAACATGCAGTATCACGTTTGATTGGTGCACCTCCAGGTTACGTTGGACATGATGAAGGTGGACAATTAACAGAAGCTGTAAGACGTAATCCGTATTCAGTTATATTACTCGATGAAGTTGAAAAAGCCCATACGGATGTCTTTAATGTATTATTACAAATTTTAGATGAAGGTCGTTTAACTGATTCCAAAGGACGTAGTGTTGATTTTAAAAATACGATTATTATTATGACTAGTAATATTGGATCGCAAATTTTATTAGAAAATGTTAAAGAAACTGGCGAAATTACTGAATCAACTGAAAAAGCTGTTATGACAAGTTTGAATGCATATTTTAAACCTGAAATATTGAATCGTATGGACGATATTGTTCTATTCAGACCATTGTCTATTAATGATATGAGTATGATTGTAGATAAAATATTAACTCAATTAAACATTAGATTATTAGAACAACGTATTTCAATTGAAGTCTCAGATCAAGCTAAAGCATGGTTAGGTAAAGAAGCTTATGAACCACAATTCGGTGCAAGACCATTAAAACGTTTTGTACAAAGACAAATTGAAACGCCTTTAGCACGTATGATGATTAAAGAAGGATTCCCTGAAGGTACTACTATTAAAGTAGATTTAGATGAGGATAATAACCTAACATTTAATGTTGAAAAAATAGCTGAATAATAATAAACCAAGGATGTGATCATTTTTCGCATTCTTGGTTTTTTTAATGTGATGATTTTATTTATAACGATTGTTCATCAGCAATGAACCTTTTAAATAATTTAATAAATGCTGCGATTTCGGGACTATCTTTTTTACTATAAATATATGTAAATGAAATAGGCGCTTGTAAAACATTCGTGTTAATAACGGATATATGATAATCGCTATTTGTTGTTATATAAATAGGCAGGAATGATATGCCTTGATTCATTTCGATTAATTTTATAGAAGTATGAACATCATTGATAGATAAAAATTGTGCTTTTTCATAAATGTTTAAAATATTATTTTTTAATGATGGCCAATATTCAGGGTGATTGTTACTAATAATTTTATATTTTGAAAATAAAGCTTTTTCACTTAATGCATGATTTTGTTCTTCATTAGGAACAACCATTACGATTTTACCTTCACACACTTTTTCAGATTTTACTTCTCTTAGCTTAGGTTGATTTCTGCAAATTCCAATATCATATAAATGCTTATTTATGTCTTTTTCAATATTTTCATTTTTAATATGAATAGAAATATCGACATTTGGATGGTCATTAAAGTATAAATTTAAAAATTTAGGCATGATAAATGTTGCGATATAAGAAGATACAACAACATTCAATTTCGATTTGAACATTGTCTTTTGAAGTTGAATATGCTTGATGCCGCTTTCGTATTGTTCAATAAAACTTTGTGCAATTGGTAGAAAAGTTTGTCCATTTTCGGTAAGAATAATTTGGTTTTTATATGTCTCAAATAATTTCACATTTAGATGCTGTTCTAAATTTTTAATTTGTTTATGTATAGACGGAATAGTGAGATTAATTTCTTCACTGGCTAATCGATAGTTTAATGTCTTCGCTAAAATGATAAATGTATAATACCAATCTAAATTCATGAATTTCCCTCTTTCAAAAAAGTTAATGGTCTATTAGAAAATATATAATTTTTATTCTATAAAAATAGTATTAATATTATAGCAAAGGTACTGGTTCAAATCATAATTATTTTATTTAAGGAGAGATCAACATGAAAATCAACACAGAATTTAAAGGAAATAATATACCATATGAATATGCAGCAGGGGCAGATATAAGTGATACAATTAATGGTAATCCAATAAAATCATTTCCATTTGATATTACAGAACTTCCAAAAGGTACTAAATATATAGCTTGGAGCTTGATAGACTATGATGCCATTCCAGTATGTGGCTTTGCATGGATTCATTGGAGCGTTGCTAATGTAAGTGTTGCTGGTGATTCAATTTCAATTAAACCTGATTTATCAAGAACAAAGGGTGATTATGTACAAGGTAAAAATAGTTTTACTAGCGGTCTGTTAGCTGAAGACTTTTCTGAAATAGAAAATCACTATGTAGGACCAACACCACCTGATCAAGATCATCAATATGAGTTGACTGTGTATGCATTAGACCAATTATTAGAATTAAAAAATGGTTTCTATTTGAATGCGTTTTTAAAAGAGGTAAATAAACATAAACTCGATCAAGCAAGTATCAATTTAATAGGAAGAAAAATATAAAATTAGAGAATATAAAAAATTAGGTCATCTTCTAAAGTGTAGTTTGATTTAGCTAAATGTATTTGTGTCTAAGAGTTGATTAGTTAGATAAAATAGCTAGATGCTTTCATATAATTGAAATCTAAATGTGTTTTCAATTGGAATTTATATCAGAAAAACAATGTTTTAATCGTTATTATTTTTTAATTAACTAAAATGTATTTTAAAAATAATGTAAACCGTTTATACATTTATAATTTTTGAAATTATTCAATTTGTGTTATATTAACTTTGTAAGATACTTTAACTCACAAAGGAGAGAGATTATATGAAATTAAAATCATTTATGACAGCAACTTTGGCAATAGGTGTATTAGCAACTGGCGGAGTAGCGATAGCAAGTAATGAGGTATCTGCAGCACAAAAGGACAATCAACCAGCAACACAAAAAGTTGAAGATTTTGATAATGTACCATATACAATTACTGTTGATGGCACGATTGCTTTCAATCAGTCACATTTTAAGTTCAAAAAAAATAGTCAATTATCTTATTTAGATCTTGGAAATAAAATTAAAGCAGCATTAAATGATGAACGTGGTGTTACATCTAAAAATATTAGAAATGCTAAATCTGCCGTTTATACAATTACTTGGAAAGATGGTAGTAAGAAAGAAGTAGATTTAATGAAAGATAGTTATCCAGCAAACTTATTCGATGCAAGCTCGATTAAACAAATTGACATTAATGTTAAAACTAAGTAACTCATTTTGATAATTATAAATCTTTAAGTTGTTTGATTTAACATTAAAAAATACAATTAAAGCCTTGATACTTAGTTCACAAAAGTAATGTTGACTATGTGTTAAGGCTTTTTTAATTATGCTTGACCAATGATTCACATTGACCAATGATTTAAAAAAATAAAAAACCACCTTCAATAAGGTGGCTTAAATGATAAGAAAGACAAAATTCACTTATACTATTCAGTTATTGTGATGAATCTTTTGGCGGTTTAATAACAGCTGCAAAAACAGCTGTAAATATTGTAAATAATACAGCCATAATGATTGGATTGACTACATTTAGGCTATTTCCACCTATTAGGCTATTAAGTACAAAGTTAACCATTTGCATTAATAATAATGCCCAAAAGAATGTTACGAGGTGTTTCATGTCATTTTACCTCCACTTTATTAATCTATAGTATTATTTTAAGTGATACATATAAATTTGTATAGTAACATCTTATACATTTTAAAATTTAAAAAATAATGAGCAGGTATTATAAAGTGATATTACGGGGTGTTACTGTAATTGAAGATTGGTAGTTTTTCAAATAATTAAAACTTTATTAATTACGCAATATTTCAGTCTCTGACTTGAGTTTAAAAAGCTATCTATGTTAAATTAATACCTGGTATTAAAAATTTTATTAAGAAGGTGTTCAACTATGAACGTGGGTATTAAAGGTTTTGGTGCATATGCACCAGAAAAGATTATTGACAATGCCTATTTTGAGCAATTTTTAGAAACATCTGATGAATGGATTTCTAAAATGACTGGAATTAAAGAAAGACATTGGGCAGATGACAATCAAGATACTTCAGACTTAGCATATGAAGCAAGTGTAAAAGCAATAGAAGACGCTGGTATACAACCCGAAGATATAGATATGATAATTGTTGCTACTGCAACAGGAGATATGCCATTTCCAACCGTGGCAAATATGTTACAAGAACGTCTAGGTATTGGCAAAGTACCATCAATGGACCAACTTGCTGCATGTTCTGGATTTATGTATTCAATGATTACCGCTAAACAATATGTACAATCAGGAGATTATCATAATATTTTAGTTGTCGGTGCAGATAAACTGTCTAAGATTACAGATTTAACTGACCGTTCGACAGCGGTATTATTTGGCGACGGTGCGGGTGCTGTCATCATAGGTGAAGTTTCTGAAGGACGCGGTATTATTAGTTATGAAATGGGTTCTGATGGAACAGGTGGAAAACATTTATATTTAGATAAAGAAACTGGAAAATTAAAAATGAATGGTCGTGAAGTATTTAAATTTGCAGTCAGAATAATGGGTGATGCATCAACACGTGTAGTTGAAAAAGCGAACTTAACTTCAGACGATATAGATTTATTTATTCCTCATCAAGCTAACATTAGAATTATGGAATCTGCTAGAGAACGACTTGGTATTTCTAAAGATAAAATGAGTGTTTCAGTAGATAAATACGGCAATACGTCAGCAGCTTCAATACCTTTAAGTATCGATCAAGAATTAAAAAATGGTAAACTAAAAGACGATGATACAATTGTTCTTGTCGGATTCGGTGGCGGCCTAACTTGGGGCGCAATGACTATAAAATGGGGAAAATAGGAGGATAACGAATGAGTGAAAATAAAAGAGTAGTTATTACAGGTATGGGAGCCCTTTCTCCAATCGGTAATGATGTTAAAACAACATGGGAGAATGCTTTAAAAGGTGTAAATGGTATTGATAAAATTACAAGAATTGATACTGAACCTTATAGCGTTCACTTAGCAGGAGAACTTAAAAACTTTAATATAGAAGATCATATCGACAAAAAAGAAGCACGTCGTATGGATAGATTTACACAATATGCAATTGTAGCAGCTAGAGAAGCTGTGAAAGATGCACAATTAGAAATTAATGAAAAAACTGCAGATCGAATCGGTGTATGGATTGGTTCAGGTATCGGTGGTATGGAAACATTTGAAATTGCACATAAACAATTAATGGAAAAAGGACCAAGACGTGTTAGTCCATTCTTCGTACCTATGTTAATCCCTGATATGGCAACTGGACAAGTATCTATTGATTTAGGTGCTAAAGGTCCTAATGGTGCAACAGTTACAGCATGTGCGACAGGTACAAATTCAATCGGTGAAGCATTTAAAATTGTTCAACGTGGCGACGCCGATGCAATGATTACAGGTGGAACTGAAGCGCCTATTACACATATGGCAATTGCAGGATTTAGTGCAAGTAGAGCATTATCTACAAATGATGATAAAGAAACGGCATGTCGTCCTTTCCAAGAAGGTAGAGATGGGTTTGTCATGGGTGAAGGTGCTGGTATATTAGTGATTGAATCATTAGAATCAGCGCAAGCGCGTGGTGCGGACATCTATGCCGAAATTGTTGGTTATGGTACAACAGGTGATGCATATCATATTACAGCACCAGCTCCAGAAGGCGAAGGTGGTTCTAGAGCAATGCAAGCAGCAATGGATGATGCTGGCATCGAACCAAAAGATGTTCAATACTTAAATGCACATGGTACTAGTACACCAGTTGGTGATTTAAATGAAGTTAAAGCCATCAAAAATACATTTGGTGAAGCTGCTAAACAATTAAAAGTAAGTTCAACTAAATCAATGACTGGTCATTTACTTGGCGCAACAGGTGGTATTGAAGCAATCTTCTCAGCGTTATCAATTAAAGATTCAAAAGTCGCACCGACAATTCATGCGATAACACCAGATCCAGAGTGTGATTTGGATATTGTTCCTAATGAAGCCCAAGACCTTGATATTACGTATGCAATGAGTAATAGTTTAGGATTCGGTGGACATAACGCAGTATTAGTATTCAAAAAATTCGAAGCATAATTATATAAAAATCTTCAGTAACGCAGACTTGTTACTGAAGATTTTTTCTGTTTCATTATATTAAAATGAGCGATAGCACGATTGTCAAAATAAAATACAAAATATTAATTAAGAGCATAGGGAAAATCCACATAGAAACAAAATATTGTTCTTTTTTTACCTCTTTTGGGTTGAAAAATGGATCATCTGATATAGACTTTTTCCTTTTAGTAGATGACATCTGATATTTTAACCTTCTAAAACCATAACTTGTCGCATCAAAAATTCCTTCTTGAACAAGTAAAATCACAAAGTTACAAATAAAAATAATTAATGACACATAAAATAAAATATTTAAATATGTGATGACAGTATGATTATTAAAAAGCCAAATTAATAGTGATAGTAGTGGGGTAAATATTGCCATTATAAGCCATTTCTTCATCATTTCATCACTCCAACCTTTATAAATTACTTACACATAGTTTACATTAAAATACTGAGATGCGGAATAATTATTTAATGTATTCAACTTTATTGAATAACTAAAATCAATCATTCTTCATTAGTTTAAAGCAAAAAAATATTGATATATAGTAAATATTGTATATATAATATTAATTAAGATTTCAGAAAATTTTGAAGGGAATGGAAATTTAGAAATCGGAAAATTTGTTAGAGGAGGGGACTAGATGGGGAAATATATTTTTAAGCGATTTATTTATATGCTTATTTCTTTATTTATCATTATCACAATTACATTTTTCTTAATGAAATTAATGCCAGGTTCTCCGTTTAATGATGCAAAATTAAATGCTGAACAAAAAGAAATTTTAAATGAAAAGTATGGGTTAAATGATCCTGTTGCTACGCAGTATTTACATTATTTGAAAAATGTTGTTACTGGGGACTTTGGAAATTCTTTCCAATATCATAATCAACCTGTTTGGGATTTAATTAAACCAAGGTTATTACCTTCATTCGAAATGGGATTAACAGCAATGGTGATTGGTGTGTTACTAGGTCCTATTTTAGGAGTTGCAGCAGCTACCAAGCAAAACACGTGGGTAGACTATACAACTACAGTAATTTCAGTAATCGCAGTATCTGTGCCATCTTTTGTACTTGCAGTTCTTTTACAATATGTATTTGCAGTTAAATTGAGATGGTTCCCAGTAGCTGGATGGGAAGGGTTTTCAACTGCTATTCTACCTTCACTAGCATTATCTGCAGCCGTTTTAGCAACAGTCGCCAGATACATAAGAGCAGAGATGATAGAGGTATTAAGTTCAGACTATATTTTACTAGCAAGAGCGAAAGGTAATTCAACTTTACGTGTACTTTTTGGGCACGCACTTAGAAATGCTCTAATACCAATTATTACAATCATTGTTCCAATGTTAGCAAGTATATTAACGGGAACTTTAACAATTGAAAACATTTTCGGTGTTCCTGGTTTAGGGGATCAATTTGTACGTTCAATTACAACTAACGATTTCTCGGTAATCATGGCAATCACATTATTGTTTAGTACATTGTTTATCGTATCGATATTTGTTGTTGATATTTTATATGGAATAATTGACCCGAGAATTCGTGTTCAAGGAGGTAAAAAATAATGCCTGATAACAAAAATAAATTGTCACTTAATGATGACCATTCAAATGCAATTATGACACATACCTCTGAGGGCATCGCATCATCTGATTTTATCATTAGAGAATTAGATTTAAATACTGAACCAGAAATGCAACGAGAAAGTAAAAACTTTTGGCAAGATGCATGGGCACAGTTAAAACGTAACAAATTAGCAGTAGTAGGTATGATCGGTTTAATTATCATCGTAATATTTGCCTTTCTAGGTCCTGTTATAAATAAACATGATTATGCTGAACAAAATGTGCAACATAGAAACTTACCTGCGAAAATTCCAGTGTTAGACAAAGTACCATTTTTACCATTTGATGGCAAAGATACAGATGGTAAAGACGCTTATAAAGCTGCCAATGTAAAAGAAAATTATTGGTTTGGTACAGATCAATTAGGACGAGATTTATGGACGAGAACATGGAAAGGTACCCAAATTTCGTTATTTATCGGTGTTATTGCAGCATTATTAGATATCTTTATTGGTGTTGCATATGGAGCAATTTCAGGATTCTTTGGTGGACGTGTAGACACAATTATGCAACGTATACTTGAAGTAGTAGCTTCGATTCCGAATTTAATTGTAGTTATTTTGTTCGTATTAATTTTTGAACCATCTATTTGGACAATCATATTAGCAATGTCGATTACAGGTTGGCTTGGAATGAGTAGGGTAGTACGTGGTGAATTTTTAAAATTAAAAAGCCAAGAATTTGTTATGGCTTCAAAAACATTAGGTGCTTCAAAATTCAAATTAATTTTTAAACATATTTTACCAAATACGTTAGGGGCTATTGTCGTTACTTCGATGTTTACTGTACCAAGTGCTATTTTCTTCGAAGCTTTTTTAAGTTTTATTGGTATTGGTGTACCAGCACCACAAACATCACTTGGTTCGTTAGTCAATGACGGACGTGCAATGTTATTAATTTATCCACATGAATTATTCATACCAGCAATGGTTTTAAGCTTATTAATTTTATTCTTTTACTTATTTAGTGATGGATTACGAGATGCATTTGATCCGAAAATGCGTAAATAAAAGGAGGCATAGCATATGGTTGAAAGAATATTAGAAGTAAATGATTTGCATGTTTCCTTTGATATTACAGCAGGGGAAGTGCAGGCAGTAAGAGGGGTAGATTTTTACTTAAACAAAGGGGAAACATTAGCTATTGTTGGTGAATCCGGTTCCGGAAAATCAGTGACAACAAAAGCAATTACTAAACTATTCCAAGGGGACACAGGAAGAATTAAAAAGGGAGAAATTTTATTTTTAGGGGAAGACTTAGCGAAAAAACCTGAAAACGATCTAATTAAATTACGTGGAAAAGATATTTCTATGATCTTTCAAGATCCAATGACATCTTTAAACCCAACAATGCAAATTGGTAAGCAAGTAATGGAACCACTCATGAAACATAAAAACTATAGTAAATCAGAAGCAAAAAAGCGCGCATTAGAAATTTTAAATCTTGTAGGTTTACCAAATGCTGAAAAACGATTTAAAGCATATCCTCATCAGTTTTCAGGTGGGCAAAGACAAAGAATTGTTATCGCTACAGCTTTAGCATGTGAACCGAAAGTACTTATTGCAGATGAACCTACAACAGCACTTGATGTTACGATGCAGGCACAAATTTTAGATTTAATGAAAGAGCTGCAGCAAAAAATTGATACAGCGATTATCTTTATTACGCATGATTTAGGGGTTGTTGCGAATATCGCTGATAGAGTTGCAGTGATGTATGGCGGTCAAATGGTTGAAACAGGAGATGTTAATGAGATATTTTATGACCCCAAACATCCATATACATGGGGACTATTATCGTCAATGCCAGATTTATCAACAACAAACGACACACCATTATTAGCAATTCCGGGTTCGCCACCTGATTTATTACATCCACCTCAAGGTGATGCATTTGCTAGACGTAGTCAATATGCATTAGATATTGATTTTAAAGTAGAGCCACCTTGGTTTAAAGTTTCACCTACGCATTTTGTGAAATCTTGGTTATTAGATGCACGTGCACCAAAAGTTGAATTACCTGAATTGGTAAAACAACGCTTGAAACCGATGCCTAATAATTATGAAAAACCACTAATGGTAGAAAGGGTGTCGTTCAATGAAAACTGATGAAATATTACTATCGATTAAAAATTTAAAGCAATATTTTAATGCAGGAAAGAAAAATGAAGTAAGAGCGATTGATAACATTACGTTTGATATATACAAAGGGGAAACATTAGGTTTAGTTGGTGAATCTGGTTGTGGTAAATCTACGACAGGTAAATCAATTATTAAGCTTAATGATATTACAAGCGGAGAAATTTTGTATGAGGGTATTGATATACAAAAGATTAAGAAACGTAAAGACTTACTTAAATTTAATAAAAAAATTCAAATGATTTTCCAAGATCCATATGCGTCACTAAATCCTAGATTAAAAGTGATGGATATTGTTGCTGAAGGTATTGATATACATCATCTGGCAAGTGATAAACGTGACCGCAAGAAACGCGTGTATGATTTACTTGAAACTGTAGGGCTAAGTAAAGAGCATGCTAATCGTTATCCACATGAATTTTCAGGCGGACAACGACAACGTATTGGGATTGCCCGTGCATTAGCGGTGGAACCAGAATTCATTATCGCGGACGAACCAATATCGGCATTGGATGTTTCAATTCAAGCTCAAGTAGTTAATTTGTTATTAAAATTACAACGTGAAAGAGGGATCACTTTCCTATTTATAGCGCATGACCTATCAATGGTGAAGTATATTTCAAATCGTATTGCAGTGATGCATTTTGGGAAAATAGTTGAGATTGGACCGGCTGAAGAAATTTATCAAAATCCATTACACGATTATACCAAGTCATTATTATCAGCCATTCCTCAACCTGATCCTGAATCAGAACGTAGTCGCAAACGATTTAGTTACATTGATGATGAAAAAAATAATCATTTAAGACAATTACATGAAATAAGACCGAATCACTTTGTCTTTAGTACTGAAGAAGAAGCGGCACTACTCCGAGAAAATATATTGGTGACACAAAATTAAGGGGAAGGGGGAAATGCAATGACGAGAAAATTGAGAGCACTGATTTTAATACTGGTTGCCACAATCGCATTAAGTGGTTGTGCTAATGATGGTGGAATTTATTCGGATAAAGGTCAAGTATTCAGAAAAATTTTACCACAAGATTTAACATCCCTTGATACATCGTTAATAACTGATGAAATATCTTCAGAGGTGACAGCGCAAACTTTTGAGGGGTTATTCACATTAGGTAAAGGTGACAAGCCTGTGTTAGGTGTTGCGAAAGCTTTTCCAGAAAAAAGTAAAGATGGAAAGACTTTGAAAGTTAAATTAAGAAGCGATGCTAAATGGAGCAATGGTGACAAAGTAACTGCACAAGACTTTGTTTATGCTTGGAGAAAAACAGTTAATCCTAAAACAGGTTCTGAATTTGCATACATTATGGGTGACATTAAAAATGCAAGTGATATTAATACTGGTAAGAAACCTGTTGAACAATTAGGTATCAAAGCGTTAGATGATGAAACATTACAAATTGAATTAGAAAAGCCGGTTCCATATATTAATCAATTGTTAGCACTCAATACGTTTGCACCTCAAAATGAAAAAGTTGCCAAAAAATATGGTGAAAATTATGGTACGGCAGCAGATAGAGCGGTATACAATGGTCCATTTAAAGTTGACGATTGGAAACAAGAAGATAAAACATTATTATCTAAAAATCAGTATTATTGGGATAAAAAGAATGTAAAGTTGGATAAAGTGAATTATAAGGTTATCAAAGACTTGCAGGCAGGTGCATCATTGTATGATACTGAGTCAGTAGACGACGCACTCATTACTGCCGATCAAGTGAATAAGTATAAACAAAATAAAGGATTAAACTTTGTATTAACGACTGGAACATTTTTTGTGAAAATGAATGAGAAAGAATTTCCTGAGTTTAAAAATAAAGAATTAAGACTGGCTATCGCACAAGCAATAGATAAAAAAGGATATGTTGATTCAGTGAAAAATAATGGATCAATACCATCTGATACATTTACAGCAAAAGGAATTGCTAAAGCGCCGAATGGTAAAGATTATGCAAGTACAATCAATTCACCGTTAAAATACAATCCTAAAGAAGCAAGAGCGCATTGGGAAAAAGCTAAAAAAGAATTAGGTAAAAATGAAGTGACATTTTCTATGAACACTGAAGATACACCAGATGCTAAAATTTCAGCAGAATATATCAAATCACAAGTAGAGAAAAATTTACCAGGTGTTACTTTAAAAATTAAGCAATTGCCATTTAAGCAAAGAGTTTCATTAGAGTTAAGTGGTAATTATCAAGCGTCACTAAGTGGATGGTCAGCAGATTATCCAGATCCAATGGCTTATTTAGAAACGATGACAAAAGGCAATGCACAAAATAATACGGACTGGAGTAATAAAGAGTACGATCAACTACTAAAAATTGCAAGAAACGAATTGGCGCTTCAACCGACAGAACGATATGAAAGCTTGAAAAAAGCAGAGGAGATATTCCTAAATGATGCACCAGTTGCACCGATTTATCAAAAAGGTACCGCACATTTAACCAACCCTCAAGTTAAAGGACTAATTTATCATAAATTCGGACCGAATAACTCACTTAAAAATGTGTATATAGATAAATCAATTGATAAAGAAACGGGTAAAAAGAAAAAATAAAATGCTTTGTAAAATAGGCTGGAGAACTTTCTCCGGCTTTTTTGTGTTGAAGAAAATTTAGGGAAATAAAAAAATATAGCTAATTAAATTACTGAAATTTAATAAAAATGATAATGACTGAATATTCTAAAAACTAACTTGTAAAAATTTTTTCTATGAGTAAACTAAAAAGAAATATCTTAGTTTAAAAGTAGGGAGTTTTTACATGGGGAAGATAATTAAATATTTTTCAATTATTCTTATTGTCGTTTTAGTATTGAGCGCTTGTGGAAAAAATAGTGGCAAAGATGAAGGTGTGAAAGATATTTCAAAAACAGAAACGTCCAAGCATAAAGGGGGGACATTAAATGTTGCATTAACTGCACCACCAAGTGGCGTTTATTCTTCATTATTAAGTAGTTCTCATTCAGATGCTGTAGTGGAAGGTTACTTTAATGAAAGTCTAATTTCTATTGATAAAAAAATCCGACCAAAATCATATATCGCATCTTGGAAAGATATTGATCCAGCGAAAAAAATAGAATTTAAAATCAAAAAAGGCGTTAAGTGGCATGATGGTAATGAACTAAAAATTGATGATTGGATTTACTCAATAGAAGTATTAGCTAATAAAGATTATGAAGGTGCATATTATCCAAGTGTAGAAAATATTCAAGGCGCAAAGGATTATCACGAGGGTAAAACGGATCACATAAGTGGATTGAAAAAAATAGATGACTATACTATGCAAGTTACTTTTGACAAAAAGCAAGAAAATTACTTAACTGGATTTGTAAGTGGTCCGTTATTAAGCAAAAAGTATTTATCAGACGTGCCAGTTAAAGATTTAGCGAAATCAGAGAAAATTCGTAAATATCCGATTGGTATTGGACCTTATAAAGTTAAAAAAATAGTACCTGGAGAAGCCGTACAACTAGTTAAATTTGATGATTATTGGCAAGGTAAACCTTCATTAGACAAAATCAATTTAAAAGTTATTGACCAAGCTCAAATTATTAAAGCAATGGAAAAAGGCGATATAGATATTGTTAATGATGCAACTGGTGCAATGGCCAAAGATGCAAAATCTTCAAAAGCTGGTTTGAAAGTTTTATCTACACCAAGTTTGGATTATGGTTTAATTGGTTTTGTATCTCATGATTACGATAAAAATACAAATAAAACAGGTAAAGTGAGACCAAAATATGAAGATAAAGAATTAAGGAAAGCTATGATTTATGCAATTGATAGAAAAAAATGGATAGATGCATTTTTCAATGGATACGCGAGTGAAATTAACAGTTTTGTACCTACAATGCATTGGATTGCTGCTGATCCTAAGGAATTGAACGATTATAAATATGATCCTGAAAAAGCTAAAAAGATTTTAGATAAACTTGGTTATAAAGATAAGGATGGGGATGGCTTTAGAGAAGATCCTAAAGGTAACAAATTTGAAATTAATTTTAAACATTATACTGGCTCAAATCCAACTTTTGAACCTAGAACTGCTGCTATTAAAGATTTCTGGGAAAAAGTGGGCTTAAAAACAAATGTGAAGTTAATTGAATTTAATAAATATAATGAAGATTTAGCCAACGCATCAAAAAGTATGGAAGTGTATTTTAGAACGTGGGCTGGAGGTACCGATCCTGATCCATCAGATTTATATCATACTGATAGACCTCAAAATGAAATGAGAACTATTTTACCAAAATCAGACCAATATCTGGATGAAGCTTTAGATTTTGATAAAGTAGGTACGGATGAAAAGAAACGTAAAGATATATATGTAAAATGGCAAAAGTATATGAATGATGAATTGCCAGGTTTGCCGATGTTCCAAGGGAAATCAATAACTATTGTTAATGACAAAGTACGAAATGTAGATGTTGAAATTGGGACAGATCAAAGTTTATATAACTTAACTAAAGAAGATTAGCATTGTAACCTCGACTTTATTGTCGAGGTTTACTTATACTGGGGGATGTTATGAATAAAGTATTGCTTGAAGTGAAAGATTTAGAAACTTCCTTAAAGATAGATAAGCAGTGGTTAGCTACTGTTGAAAATATATCATTTGAACTATCTAAGGGTGAAGTTCTAGGAATTGTTGGTGAGTCAGGTTGTGGTAAATCAATTTTAAGTAAATCAATTATTAAGTTATTGCCCGAAAAAATATCAAAACTAAGTAAAGGAGAGGTTATTTTTGACGGAAAAAGAATTGATAAATTAAAAGAAAAGCAGCTTCTAAATATTAGAGGTAATGACATTGCAATGATTTTTCAAGAACCTATGACTGCATTGAATCCAGTTTATACAATCAAAAATCAATTGGTAGAATCAATAAAATTACATAAAAAATTATCAAAAAAAGAAGCACATAAAGCAGCTGTGGATTTATTAAAAAAAGTTGGTATCTCGAGACAAGAAGAAATACTGAAAAGTTACCCTCATCAACTATCTGGTGGTATGAGGCAAAGGGTAATGATAGCTATGGCTATATCGTGCTCTCCGAAATTATTAATTGCTGACGAACCAACCACTGCATTAGATGTAACCATTCAAGCTCAAATTTTGGATTTATTAAAAGAATTACAAAAAGAAACAAAGATGGCAATCATGATGATTACACATGACTTAAGCGTAGTGGCTGAATTTTGCGATAAGGTAATGGTTATGTATGCAGGGCAAATAGTGGAGTTTGGAAATATTCAAGATATATTACATAAACCTAAGCATCCATATACTAAAAAGTTATTATCTACTGTACCTAAATTGAATGAAGTTCAAAAGCGACTTGAAACAATTGAAGGGATTGTACCGTCTATAAAAGAATTTCAAGTAAATAAGTGCAGATTTGCAAATAGATGTAGGCAAAAAATTGATATATGCAATCATCAATCTCCAATAATGCATGTAAACGAAGACGTATTAGTAAGGTGTCATTTATATAGTAAAGAAAATGGGGAGATATAAGCGATGGAAAACATCTTAGAAGTACATCAAGTGAAAAAGTACTACAAAATTAAAACTGGATTATTGCAAAAAAGCCAATTTGTCAAAGCAGTTGATGAGGTTTCCTTTTCAATAAAAAAAGGTCAAACATTTGGATTGGTTGGTGAATCTGGTTGTGGAAAGTCCACAATTGGTAAAGTTATTATTAGATTAGAAGATGCAACATCAGGCTCGATTATTATTGATGGTGAGGATATAACGCATTTGAGAGGTAAGAAATTAAGAGAGTCACGACAAAAATATCAAATGATTTTTCAAGACCCATATGCTTCTTTAAACCCAATGCAGATGGTAGGAGATATAATTGCAGAGCCAATTTTAAACTATAAAAAAATGTCGAAAGATGAAGTTAAAAAAGAAGTACTATATTTATTAAAATGTGTTGGATTAAGTGAAGAAGCATACTATAAATATGCACATGAATTTTCAGGTGGGCAACGACAAAGAGTTGGGATAGCAAGAGCATTAGCTTTACGTCCTAGTCTAATTGTCGCTGATGAGCCTGTAAGTGCATTAGATGTATCCGTACAATCTCAAGTACTCAATTTATTGAAGGATCTGCAAGAACAATTTAACTTAAGTTATCTATTTATCGCACATGATTTAAGTGTTGTAAAACATATTAGTGATGTAATAGGAGTTATGTATTTAGGTCATATAGTCGAAATAGCTTCGGATAAAGAAATTTATGAAAATCCTAAACATCCATATACGAAAGCATTAATTTCTTCAATCCCACAGTTTGATAAACAAAATAGTGAAAGAATTATATTACAAGGGGAATTACCTTCACCTAGTAATCCACCAAAAGGATGTCCATTCCATACTAGATGTCCTATAGCAACAGAGAAATGTAAAACAAACTTACCGAATTTAGAATATGTTAGCGATAATCATAAAGTTGCATGTTTTTATGTAGATAAAGTAGGTGAAATAAATGGTTAAATTGATTTTAAAACGATTAGGATTAATGATTCCACTTTTAATATTAATATCAATTGTTGTGTTTTCATTAGCAATTATTCAACCGGGGGATCCTTTTTCAGACTTACAAAATGGGAAAATAAAACAAGAGGCAATAAATGCTCAAAGGGAAAGATTAGGTCTCAATGATTCGATTCCTAAACAATATATTAGATGGGTACAAAACATAGCTCATGGTAATTTGGGAGAATCAATTAAATATAAAAGACCTGTAATAGATGTAATAGAAGAAAGACTTCCTAATACAATTTTACTTGGCGTTATGTCACTGATTATTACGTATGTTATTTCTTTTATTTTAGGAATAACGTCTGGGAGATTTGCCTATGGCATTACAGATTATACAGTGCAAATATTTAATTATTTGATGTTAGCCATTCCATCATTTATTGCAGGTGTTTTTGCAATTTTTATATTTTCTTTTGAATTACAGTGGTTTCCTTTCCAAGGTTCAGTGGATATAAATTTACAAGAAGGTACTTTTAATTATTATTTAAGTAAAATATATCATACATTTTTACCGGCATTAACATTGGGGTTATTATCTACGGCGGGTTATATTCAATATTTACGTAATGATATTATTGAAAATTCTAAAAAAGACTATGTTTTGACAGCTAGATCAAAAGGATTATCTATGAATAGAATTTATAATAAGCATATTTTGAGAAATTCTCTAATACCAATCATCACATTTTTAGGTGCTGATATTGTAAGTATATTAGGTGGAGCTGTAATTACAGAAACCATTTTTTCATACAATGGTATTGGTAAATTATTTTTAGAATCAGTAACTGGACAAGATTATCCATTAATGATGGCTTTGACTTTATTCTTTTCATTTTTAGGTTTACTGGGCAACTTGATTTCTGATATTACATATGGATTTGTGGATCCAAGAATTAGAAGTAACTAGGAGGGGCACAATGCAGAATAAGTCACGTTCACCGTTAAAAATAGCATTTACTAAATTTATTCATAATAAAATTGCTATGCTTTCAATTTCGTATTTATTAATCATAATTATAGTATCAGTTATTGCACCACTAATTGCACCATATCCTGTGAATCAACAAGATCTTTTGAATATAAAAGGTGACATGACATCTCATAATTTACTTGGGACAGATTCAGGTGGTAGAGATAATTTTAGTCGCTTATTGTTTGCCGGACGTATTTCTTTATCAATTGGAATTACGTCTACAATTGGCATGTTATTGATAGGTATAACCGTAGGGGTCGTATCTGGATATTTTGGTGGCTTAGTTGATACGTTGCTTATGAGAATAACTGAATTTGTAATGTTATTTCCATTTTTGATTTTTGCAATTGTTTTAAATGCAGCACTTGGAGATAAAATTAAAAATCCATATGGATCAGCGATTATTTTAGTACTAGTTATTATTGCTTTAAGTTGGGGAGGTATCGCTCGATTAGTTCGAGGTAAAGTTCTACAAGAAAAAGAAAATGAATATTTTTTAGCAGCTAAATCCATAGGTACACCTACTTATAAAATTATATTGAAACATTTGCTTCCCAATATATTAAGCGTTGTAATAGTTCAAGCGACTTTATTATTTGCTGGTATGATAGTTGTTGAATCAGGATTAAGCTTTTTAGGTTTTGGTATTAGTAAGGCAATTCCTTCGTGGGGGAATATGCTGAGTGATGCACAAGAAGGTGATGTAATCAGTGGGAAACCATGGATTTGGATGCCGCCAGCGGTTATGATTACTTTAACGATATTAAGTATTAATTTTGTTGGTGAAGGTCTAAAAGATGCTTTTAATCCACGAGGTAGACATTAAAAATTGATACGAAAATAAAGAGACACTAGGGAATTCTAGTGCCTCTTTATTTTGATAGTTTATCTCTTGCGTCCTATGCCCATAGCTTTTTCCATTTTTTTAACAGTTTTAAAAGATACTTTGTGCGCTTTGTCTCTGCCTTGATCTAAAATATCATCAAGTGTATCTGAGTTATAGAAGCTTGCGTATTTTTCTTGGAATTCTACTAAAAAGGCTTTTACAATCTCAGCCAAATCACCTTTGAATTTGCCATAACCTTCACCTTCGTATTTTGCTTCAATGTCATTGATAGACATGTCGGTTAATCCAGCATATATTGAAATTAAATTCGTAATACCTGGTTTGTTTTCGCGATCGAATTTGATAATTCCATCTGAATCAGTTACGGCACTTTTAATTTTTTTAGCGGCAACGTTAGGTTCGTCTAGTAACGAAATAAAGTTTTTAGTGTTGTCATCACTCTTACTCATTTTTCTTGTTGGATCTTGTAAACTCATAACTCTTCCACCAACTTTAGGCATACGAATTTCAGGTTTAACAAGGATGTCGTTATAACGACTGTTAAATCGATCAACAAGATTACGCGTTAATTCCATATGTTGTTTTTGATCATCACCAACAGGAACAATATTGGTGTTATATAAAACTATATCTGCTGCCATTAATGGGGGATATGTTAATAATCCAGCTGGAATGCCTTCCACTGACTTTTGAGATTTATCTTTATATTGTGTCATACGCTCTAATTCCCCAACAGAAGCTATAGTTGTTAACATCCATCCAGCTTGAACGTGTGCAGGAACTTCAGATTGAATAAATAGTGTTGCTTTGTTTGGATCAATACCTGAAGCTAGATATATAGCTGCTAATTGTCTTGTTTGTTTACGTAATTTTAAACGATCTTGTGGCATTGTAATTGCATGTTGATCAACGATACAGAAATAACAATCATAGTCATTTTGTACGTCAACAAATTGTTTTAATGCACCAATATAATTTCCAATAGTAGGAATTCCACTAGGTTGAATGCCTGAAAATAATGTCTCCATTTAAATGCCTACTTTCTCAATAATAATTTAATAATTATCATTATAACAGTATTTCTTAAAAATGTAAGATGTGTTAGAATATATGTATAACTTGCTACTAACAGAGGGATTCTTAACTTTTTATTAAGTGTAGAAACTTATCTGAAAAATTAGGTTTTTCTCATTTAATTTTAATGTTAGATAGTTATAATAAATAGTAACGATTAAGAATTTTAGAAAAAAATGTTTTTTCTTGATCTATAACTAAATTTTAAGCAATGAATTTTATTCATTCAAATAGGAGAGTGAGATGTATGGTAACATTATTTACTTCACCAAGTTGCACATCTTGCCGTAAAGCGAAAGCATGGTTACAAGAACATGACATTCCGTATACGGAGCGTAATATTTTTTCTGAACATTTAACAATTGATGAAATTAAGCAAATATTAAAAATGACTGAAGACGGTACTGATGAAATCATTTCTACACGTTCTAAAACATACCAAAAATTAAATGTTGATATTGATTCACTACCATTACAAGATTTATATTCAATCATTCAAGATAATCCTGGCTTATTACGTCGTCCAATTATTTTAGATAATAAACGACTACAAGTTGGTTATAATGAGGACGAGATTCGACGTTTCTTACCTAGAAAAGTTCGTACGTTCCAATTACAAGAAGCACAACGTATGGTTGACTAATAACCATTTAACTATGTGTCATTACTTTACTAAAAGATATGTCAAGCAACGCTATTTATATAGTGTTGCTTTTTTGGCTTTTTAAAGAATGGGAGCGTACATATTTATTTGTATGTATGCCTCATTTATTAATATAACTATGTATAAATGTGTTTTGGATGAAACATTTTGTATGATAGGGTAAAATTAAATTAAGAAAGTGCTTTAATGCTTTAACTGTATAAATCATTTATATAGTTTTACTACAATGAATGTGTTATTATAAATTACCAAAATATTTTAGCGATAGAAATCAGACAAATAAATTGTAATTTGTTTGATGCTCTAATACAATATGAATACTATTCATCGACTGTAAGGAGTGAGATGATATGAGAATAGAACGAGTAGATGATACAACTGTAAAATTGTTTATAACATATAGTGATATCGAGGCACGTGGATTTAGTCGAGAAGATTTATGGACAAATCGTAAACGTGGTGAAGAATTCTTTTGGTCAATGATGGATGAAATTAATGAAGAAGAGGATTTTGTGGTAGAGGGTCCATTATGGATTCAAGTACATGCTTTTGAAAAAGGCGTCGAAGTTACAATTTCTAAATCTAAAAATGAAGATATGATGAATATGTCTGATGATGATACAACTGATCAATTTGATGAACAAGTTCAAGAATTGTTAGCTCAAACATTAGAAGGCGAAGATCAACTAGAAGAATTATTTGAACAAAGAACTAAAGAAAAAGAAGCACAAGGATCTAAACGTCAACGAAATGCTACACGAAAAAATACAAGAACAATTATTGTGAAATTTAATGATTTAGAAGATGTTATTAATTATGCATATCATAATAACCTAATCACAACTGATTTTGAAGATTTGTTATATATGGTTGATAGTACTTATTATTATGCGATTCACTTTGATAGTCATGTTGATCAAGAGGTTATTAATGATAGCTATAGTCAATTGTTAGAGTTTGCATACCCAACTGATAGAACAGAAGTGTATTTAAATGACTATGCTAAAATTATTATGAGTCATAACGTTACAGCTCAAGTTCGACGTTATTTTCCTGATACAACAGAATAACCAAGCATTATTTAAATATTTAACATAAAAGAGACTCTTCGGAGTCTCTTTTTTTTACTCATGGTTTATTTAATAATATTGAAACGTAAAAAGTAAACTTCAAATATAAAACGTGTAATATTTTGAGGTGAAGTGATGTTAATAGCTTTAAATAAAGAAAGACAACGAGTGTCAGCAACATCTGCTGAAAGAGCGTTGCAATATTTTTGTCCAGCATGTGGAAATCCGGTTATTTTAAAAAGGGGACATAAAGTAGTAAGTCATTTTGCACATAAGCATTTAACAGAACAAAAATGTTTTAATAATGAGACGATTAAACATTACAAAAGCAAATTAACATTAGCACAAATGTTAATGCAGCAAGGATATCAAGTTGAAATAGAGCCATTTTTAAAAGAAATTAGACAGATTCCTGATTTAATAATTAACAATAAATATGCATTTGAACTACAATTATCACCTATACCGTATAGACAAGTTTTACAACGTACAGAAGGTTTGAATAAATTAGGCTATAAAGTTGTTTGGTTGCTTGATGATATACATATATTTCAAAGTAAGGTGAAATTAAGTCATTTTCAAAGTATTTTTATCAATCCAATTACACGAAGATTTTATACATTTAATTTAGAGAAACAACAGATTTTTGAATTTAAACAATTACAAAGTTTAGGTGGCAACAATTTTTTGGCGACTAAAATGGAAGCACATATTAAAGAATTATTTATTGAGATACCACACAATGTTAAATCAATTATTAAATTATCTAAATCCTCTATTAATCAATATATCAAATATTGTCGCTGGCAAAACTCGGTATTACAACCAACATTAAGTGCTATGTATCAATTGCGGTTAACAGATGAAGCTGTAGTGATTAATTATGGCTATATTTTCCCAGAACAAATATATATCGAAAATCATCCGATAGAATGGCAATTACACGTTGATTTAATGTTAATTAGTAAGGATGATCTTACTATTTATGATTTTTTAGATTACTTCAAAATAAGGAATTTTTTAATACCATTAGAATCAAAGTTAGTAATTGTGAAAAAACTTATTAACAATTATTTAAATCTTAATTCAAAAAGAGGTAATGACGTGCAAATTTTGTTGTAAAATGAGAAAATTATATCAATTATATTTTATTAGGAGGTTTACTACATATGAGTCAACAATTATCAAGAGAAGAACAGGAACGTAAATATCCTGAATATACATGGGACTTAACAACAATCTTTAAAGATGATGAAGCGTTTGAAGCTGCATTTAAAGAAGTTGAAAATGAATTAGGTAAAGAGGAACAATTTAAAGGACATATTGGTGATAGTGCTGAAACACTTTATAATGCACTTGAGTTAGAAGATACATTAGGTACTAAATTAGAAAAAGTG
Source organism: Staphylococcus argenteus (assembly GCF_000236925.1). Taxonomy (NCBI): domain Bacteria; kingdom Bacillati; phylum Bacillota; class Bacilli; order Caryophanales; family Staphylococcaceae; genus Staphylococcus; species Staphylococcus argenteus. The sequence continues at coordinate 949,402 of NC_016941.1, forward strand.
TATGTATACGCACATTTAAAACAAGACCAAGATACTACGAACGATAAATATACTGGTATGGAATCAAGAGCACACCAGCTTATCATTAAATTTAGTTCTGCATGGAGTTTCTTAGTACCAGAAATTTTGCAAATTGATGAGGATAAAATTGAATCATTCGTAAATTCATATGATAAATTACAAAAATTTGCATTTGATTTGAAATTAATAAACGAAAAACGTCCGCATATTTTAGATGCAGAAACTGAAAAGTTGTTAACAGAAGCTCAGGACGCATTATCTACGCCTTCAAATGTATACGGTATGTTTAGTAATGCTGATTTAGTCTTTGAGGATGCTATAGATAAAGATGGAAATTCACATCCATTAACTCAAGGTACATTTATTAAATATTTAGAATCTGATGATCGTAAATTAAGAGAAAGTGCATTTAGAAATGTATATAAAGCTTATGGTGCACATAATAATACACTTGGAGCTACGTTAGCTGGTGAAGTGAAAAAGAATGTATTTAATGCACGAACACATAATTATAAAACTGCGAGGGAAAAAGCTTTAAGTAACAATCATATCCCAGAAAATGTATATGACAATCTTGTAAAGACTGTTCATAAATACTTACCATTACTTCATCGTTATACTGAACTACGTAAAGAATTGTTAGGTTTAGAAGATTTGAAAATGTATGATTTATATACACCATTAATTAAAGATATTAAATTTGAAATGCCTTATGAAGAAGCTGTTGATTGGATGCTTAAAGCGCTAGAACCGATGGGCGAAGAATATCTAGCTGTTGTAAAAGAAGGCTTGGATAATAGATGGGTCGATGTTTATGAAAATAAAGGTAAACGCTCAGGTGGATATTCATCAGGTGCACATTTAACAAATCCATTTATCTTGCTTAATTGGTCTAATACAATTTCAGATCTTTATACTTTAGTTCATGAATTTGGTCATTCAGCACATAGTTACTTCAGTAGAAAGTTCCAGCCTTCAAATTCAAGTGACTACACTATCTTTGTTGCAGAAGTAGCATCTACTTGTAATGAAGCATTGCTAAGTGATTACATGGACAAACACTTAGATGATGAAAAACGTCTATTGTTATTAAATCAAGAGTTAGAACGTTTCAGAGCAACTTTATTCCGTCAAACAATGTTTGCAGAATTTGAGCATAAGATTCATGCAATTGAAGAAGCGGGCGAACCTTTAACGCCAACAAGAATGAACGAAGAATATGCCAAATTAAATAAATTGTATTTTGGTGATGCAGTTGAAACAGATGATGATATAAGCAAAGAATGGTCACGTATTCCACACTTCTATATGAATTATTATGTATATCAATACGCTACAGGTTATAGTGCAGCTCAAAGTTTAAGTCATCAAATTTTAACAGAAGGTAAGCCAGCGGTTGATAGATATATTAATGAATTCTTGAAAAAAGGTAGCTCAAATTATCCGATTGAAATATTGAAAAATGCTGGTGTCGATATGACAACGCCGGAACCAATTGAACAAGCTTGTGAAGTTTTTGAACAAAAATTGAACGCTTTTGAAAAATTAATGAAAGCTTAGTGTCATTGAATTCGCTTACATTATGAACATATTGTGACAGTTTAAAATAACTACTATTTAAAGGTTGAAATGGGAGAGATAGCGTGTTATATTATGAACATGAAATTAATCACATAACAAACATACCCCTTTGTTTGAAGTGAAAAATTTCTCCCATCCCCTTTGTTTAGCGTCGTGTATTCAGACACGACGTTTTTTTGTGCGCTTTTTTAATTGGTGTATATAAAATCGTATAAAAATGTGTAAAATATGCAGTTTATATTCATTTTTAATTACTATGTTCTTTCGTTATGCTAATCAAAAAATAATGCAGTATAGTTTCGATATTGAAAAAGTTGTAGTAGTGGAAATAAGTCTTGATAAATCAGTGTCACACTTCATTTAGATTTATGTATAAAGGTAAATGAAATGTGCATTTGTATTTTTGAAAAAAGGTTTATAAAAGTAACAAATCAAATAAGGGCAACAGATGAAATAATTAAAAGCTTATCTGACAGTCCAATTTAGTATATAACAAATTAAAAGAAGACCTCGATACATGATGATGTGTATATCGAAGTCTTCTTTTCATTTATTTAGATTTAATTTTAGGCATTTTAGATTTCCAGAAATCACCATCTGGATATTTGAGTTTTTCGATTTTTTGTTGTATAGCTAGTTTCTTTAACTCTTTGTTTAATAATTTTTCAGGCCATTCATAAATAGTAAGTAATTCTTCCATCGTTACAAGCTGTTGTTGTTGTATATATGTCTCTAATTTAGGTGGAAGATTCTTTTCGATTGGTTTTCCCATCAATTCGTTAATAATGTAAGTATAAATATGATAGTGATATAAACCTTCAACTTTTAAGCCTTCTTCATGAACATCTTCACTAAAGAATACTAGGGAAGGGGCTTGTTCGATTTCCATTTCTCTTGCTATATGCAAATCGATTTTCAAGCTCTCTGTTAATTTACTTTTTTGTAAGTCATCTTTAAATACTTCTAAATCAATACCTGCATTTTGAATACAGTCACAAATCATTGATTCTGTTATGATATCACGTTTTGGTATGATTTCATTTTGCATTAAATGTATGAAACGTTCGGCACGCACACGACCTTGTAACTCAGCAGCTTTATATGCTAGAGCAATATTGTCAAAGTTTGATGTACTTTGAGCCTGACATTTAGTTAATACCTTTAATGAAGGGTTTAATATATGTCTAATACGTATATATTGATTATATTCAATTCTTAATTTTGATAAGATTGCTGATAGTTTAAAGCAATCGGAGCTAAATGGATCGAAAAATGAATAAATCTCGATTTTACTTACAGGTGATAGATTAAAATCTTCACGACTCTTATTTTCCATTATTCGTAATTCTCCAGCCATGTTTATTCACCTACAATTAATTTTAGGAATTTACCATATGATTAGCAGTTAATCTTAAGCGTTCATACAAATAATCGCCCACACCGTGTGGGAAGGCTGCTCGATTAATTGCGATATGCATATTTTCTAACCATGCATCTTTCTCGAATTCTGTAATTGTAAATTCCATATGTCTTTTTCTTAGCATTGGGTGTCCATGTTCTGATGTATACAAATCAGGACCACCCAAAAATTGTGTTAAAAATTGTTTTTGTTTACGACTTGTTTCTTCAAAATCTCCTGGAAATAGGTGATTAAGTCTGTCGTCTTTTTCTACAAGGGTGTAAAAATAATCAATCATATCATATAATGCGTTTTTACCAATGATGTCATATGGTGTTGTTGTCATTTCATCACCCATTTTCAAAAAAATTTAGTAACAAAAATATTTATCGTTACGAACTTAACTTAATATATATCTAATATAACATGATTTGAAACATTTGAAAGAAATATGCATATTTGCCAATTTAATTTATATTGTTTGAAAGAGTTTCTTTTTTCTTAAAAAAACGTTGAACTTTATTTAAAGGTTGTTTATGTTCAAGGTTCCATTCATTTAATAAGCTTTGAAATTTTTGTAAACCTTGGTCGTAATCTTTAACTTCAAATTCTAATTCATAATCTGTAGTGTCTAAATACTCGCTTTTATCTAAAACAAGTAAATCACCTTGATATTGTGTTTCTTGGCGATATGTTGTCAATGCGCCGAGAATTGATAATGACTGATCGTTAACACCAAATTGTTTAACTAAAATTTGACGAATGTCATCTGGAAGGGAATCGTTTGGAATAATCATATCTATCTCTGGATTTATAGAGATAATATGGTTGTATTCCATTAATCCTACTTCTGCAGGTGTCTTTAATGTCATTTCAAATTGTTTGTCTTTAACTCGAATTCTTAGTGCAGAACGATGTTGTTTTAATTTGAAATCAGGTGTATCAATATAATAATTGACTTGTTTAAACAATACGCAATTTTTAAAATATTTTTCTTGTAATGTCTCGTATAGTGAGGCAGTAATAATTTGTTTGAATTCTATTTCATGATTAGTTGCCACTTTATATATACACCTCGTATCAAATTCAATTTATCTTAACTATATTATGAATGACAACGTTGAATTTTAAAAGTAATTTCATTTATCCGATATCAAAGTTAATTTGCCTATTAAAAATAGAGTTCGTAAGTGTTTTGTGTTCTTGAATTATGTTAAAATGTTATGGAATAAGGAGGAGCAAGCATGCGTTTATATATTAATGAAATAAAAATCAAAGATGATACACTTTATTGTTATACAGATGATTCTATTGAAGGTCTAACTGAAGTAGGACAAATGCTTGTTGATAGTGATAATTATGCTTTTGCATATACATTGGATGATGGTAAAGCGTATGCTTATCTCATTTTCGTTCAAGAAACATGGACGATGTTACACGAAAATATGACTAAAAAAATCATTATCAATGATAAATTAGAATTAACAGAATTTCACCAAGAGCTGTCATATATTTTAGAGAATATTAAAGGAAATAATAACTACGGTAAAGAATTTGTAGCAACCGTTGAAGATACTTTTGACATAGAATAAAGCGGGGTGGAGCACTATGAATCAATGGGATCAGTTCTTAACACCTTATAAGCAAGCAGTTGATGAATTAAAGGTAAAGCTTAAAGGTATGCGCAAACAATATGAAATAGGAGAACAAGCATCTCCAATTGAGTTTGTAACTGGACGTGTTAAGCCAATCTCTAGCATTATAGATAAGGCGAATAAACGGCAAATACCATTTGATAGGTTGAGAGAAGAAATGTATGATATCGCAGGCCTAAGAATGATGTGCCAATTTGTTGAAGATATTGATGTAGTTGTTAATATTTTAAAACAAAGAAAAGATTTTAAAGTGATTGAAGAACGTGATTATATTCGTAACACTAAAGAAAGTGGCTATCGCTCTTATCATGTCATTATCGAATACCCAATCGAGACATTACATGGGCAAAAATTTATATTAGCTGAGATTCAGATTCGTACGTTGGCAATGAATTTTTGGGCAACAATTGAACACACATTACGATATAAATATGATGGTGCTTATCCAGATGAAATCCAACATCGTTTAGAAAGAGCGGCAGAAGCAGCTTATTTACTCGATGAAGAAATGTCTGAAATTAAAGATGAGATTCAAGAAGCACAGAAATATTATACTCAGAAGCGTTCGAAAAAACATGAAAATGATTAACGAGGTGTAGTAAATCATGCGTTATACAATTTTAACTAAAGGTGATTCTAAGTCCAATGCTTTAAAGCATAAAATGATGAATTATATGAAAGATTTTCGCATGATTGAAGATAGTGAAAATCCTGAAATTGTTATATCAGTTGGTGGAGATGGTACGTTATTGCAAGCTTTTCATCAATACAGCCATATGTTATCTAAAGTAGCATTTGTTGGGGTACATACAGGACATTTAGGATTTTATGCTGACTGGTTACCTCATGAAGTGGAAAAATTAATTATCGAAATTAATAATTCGGAGTTTCAAGTGATTGAATATCCTCTACTTGAAATCATTGTGAGGTATAATGACAATGGCTATGAGACTAGATACTTGGCTTTAAATGAAGCAACGATGAAAACTGAAAATGGCTCAACGCTCGTTGTTGATGTGAATTTGAGAGGTAAACATTTTGAACGTTTTAGAGGTGACGGTTTATGTGTATCAACACCATCAGGTTCAACAGCTTACAATAAAGCTTTAGGTGGTGCTTTGATTCATCCATCACTTGAAGCAATGCAAATTACAGAAATTGCTTCTATTAATAATAGAGTGTTTAGAACAGTAGGTTCACCTTTAGTTTTACCTAAGCATCATACATGTTTAATATCACCAGTTAATCATGATACGATTCGAATGACGATTGACCATGTTAGTATCAAACATAAAAATGTTAATTCAATACAGTATCGTGTTGCGAATGAAAAAGTAAGATTCGCACGCTTCAGACCGTTCCCATTTTGGAAACGTGTTCATGATTCATTTATTTCAAGTGATGAAGCACGATGAAATTTACGTATCAGATAACGCAGCAGGAAACAGTTAAAACATTTTTAGCACGACATGACTTTTCTAAGAAAACAGTGAGCGCCATTAAACATAATGGCGCTTTAATTGTTAATGGTCAGCATGTAACTGTTAGAAAAGTATTAATGCCAGAAGATACACTGGTCATTCATTTACCAAAAGAAATTCATAGTTCTAATATGATTCCATTTGATCGACCACTGGAAGTAATTTACGAAGATGCGTATATTATTTTAGTCACAAAGCCGAAAAATCAAAATTGTACGCCATCTAGAGAGCATCCACATGAAAGTTTAATCGAACAAGTATTACATTATTGTCAAGATAAAGGGGAGAATATAAATCCCCATATTGTTACACGTTTAGATCGGGATACAACAGGTATAGTGATTTTTGCAAAATATGGACATATCCATCATTTATTTTCTAAAGTGAAATTAGAAAAAGTGTATACTTGTCTTGCATACGGTAAAACAAAATTAAATGACGTTATTGAAGCGAATATTAGACGTTCAAGTGATAGTATTATAACGCGAGAGGTTGCAGAAGATGGCAAATATGCCAAAACATCATACGAAGTATTAACTCAAAATGATAAATATAGTTTATGCAAAGTGTATTTGCATACAGGACGAACACATCAAATACGCGTACATTTTCAATATATCGGTCATTCTTTAGTTGGGGATTCATTGTATGGTGGAAGCCATGAACGGGTTCAAGGTCAGACGTTACGATGTACGCAAGTGAATTTTGTCCACCCAATTACTAAAAATGACATTGCAATTACAATTGATTATAAACAATTGCTAAATTTATTTAATGAACTATGAATGACACAGGGGGTGTAAATATGTCTATGAACACAGATGATAGAGAGCGTGTTCAAGAAGAGATTTACAATAAAACATTATTAGATCAATTCTTAGAAAATGATGATATTGATCAATTTAGAGTTGAATTTCTATCGTTGCACACTTATGAACAAAGTGAGTATTTTGAAGATACTACGGATGAAAATAGACAAAAGATTTTCCAATATTTGTCTCCAGAAGAAGTTGCAAGTTTCTTTGACCAATTAGACATTGATGATGACGAATATGAAACATTATTTGATAAGATGAATGCAACTTATGCCAGTCATATTTTAGAAGATATGTCCTATGATAATGCGGTAGACATTTTAAATGAATTGACTAAACCTAAAGTTGCTAGCCTTTTAACATTAATGAATAAAGATGATGCAAACGAAATCAAAGCGTTACTACACTATGATGAGGATACTGCGGGCGGTATTATGACGACCGAGTATTTATCGCTTAAAGCGCATACGCCTGTTAAAGAAGCCTTATTATTAGTTAAAGCACAAGCACCTGATGCAGAAACAATTTATGTTATCTTTGTCGTTGATGATGACGGTAAATTAGTAGGAGTTTTATCATTAAGAGATTTAATTGTTGCTGAAAATGATGCTTATATTGAAGATATTATGAATGAGCGTGTCATCAGTGTGAATGTAGCAGACGACCAAGAAGATGTGGCTCAAGTGATGAGAGACTATGATTTCATGGCAGTGCCTGTTATAGATTATCAAGATCATTTATTAGGTATTATTACGATTGATGATATTTTAGATGTAATGGATGAAGAAGCGAGTGAAGACTATTCAAGATTAGCAGGGGTTTCTGATATTGACTCTACAAATGATTCAATTGTAAAAACTGCTTTGAAACGTTTGCCGTGGCTTATTATTTTAACATTTTTAGGTATGATTACAGCTACAATTTTAGGTCGTTTTGAAAAAACATTAGAAAATGTTGCACTACTTGCAGCATTTATTCCGATTATTAGTGGGATGTCAGGGAATTCAGGTACGCAATCGTTAGCCGTTTCAGTTCGTAATATATCTACCGGAGAAATTAATGAACAAAGTAAGTTTAAAATTGCTATACGAGAAGCGGGTAGTGGCGTATTATCAGGTGTTGTTTGTGCTACGATTTTATTTACAATAATTGTAGCCATTTATCATCAGCCACTATTAGCGTTAATTGTTGCAGGAAGTTTAACTTGTGCAATGACTGTGGGGACTTTTGTTGGTTCGATGATTCCATTATTAATGAATAAATTAAATATCGATCCAGCTGTAGCAAGCGGACCATTTATTACAACAATTAATGATATTATAAGTATGTTAATTTATTTTGGTTTAGCTACATCATTTATGGCTTACTTAATTTAAGGAGGAGTTATGGAGTTTTTATCTTTAGTTATTGTCGTTTTAGCAGCGTTTTTAACTCCAATAATTGTCAATCGATTAAATATTAATTTCTTGCCAGTTGTTGTTGCAGAAATATTAATGGGGATTGTCATAGGAAATTCCTTTTTAAATATTGTAGAAAGGGATTCTATTTTAAATATTTTATCGACGTTAGGTTTTATCTTTTTAATGTTTTTAAGTGGGTTAGAAATAGATTTTAAAGCATTTAAAAAAGATAAACGCGGTCGTCAAGGGCATAATGATGAAGAAACATCAATTCCAGGTCACTTGAACTTAGCTCTTACAGTATTTGCTTTAATTATGATTATTTCAATTTTCTTAGCTTATGTTTTTAAATGGTTGGGCTTAGTTGATGATGTATTATTAATGGTCATTATAATTTCGACAATTTCATTAGGTGTTGTCGTTCCGACTTTGAAAGAAATGAATATTATGAGAACTACAATTGGCCAATTCATACTTTTAGTAGCTGTACTAGCAGATTTAGTAACAATGATTTTGTTGACAGTGTATGGTGCAATTAATGGCCAAGGTGGAAGTACAATTTGGTTAATTGGCATACTTGTCGTTTTCACAGCAATCTCATATATTTTAGGGGTTCAATTTAAGCGTATGTCATTTTTACAAAAACTGATGGATGGTACAACACAAATTGGCATTCGTGCAGTATTTGCCTTAATTATTTTGTTAGTAGCATTAGCAGAAGGTGTTGGAGCTGAAAATATATTAGGTGCATTTTTAGCCGGCGTTGTTGTATCACTATTAAATCCAGATGAAGAAATGGTGGAAAAGCTAGATTCATTCGGTTATGGATTTTTTATACCTATATTCTTCATAATGGTTGGCGTAGACTTAAACATACCTTCGTTAATTAAAGAGCCTAAATTATTAATAATTATACCGATTTTAATTATGGCATTTATTGTTTCCAAATTAATACCAGTCATGTTCATAAGACGATGGTTTGATATGAGAACGACGATTGCATCAGCATTTTTATTAACGTCAACGTTGTCACTTGTAATTGCTGCAGCTAAAATTTCGGAAAGATTAAATGCCATTTCATCTGAAACTTCAGGTATTTTAATACTAAGTGCTGTTATTACATGTGTATTCGTTCCGATTATTTTCAAAAAGCTATTTCCAATTCCAGATGAATTTAATCGTAAAATTGAAGTTAGTTTAATAGGTAAGAACCAGCTAACAATTCCGATTGCACAAAATTTAACATCTCAACTATACGATGTAACTTTATATTATCGAAAGGATTTAAGCGATCGCCGCCAATTATCTGATGATATTACAATGATTGAAATAGCGGACTATGAGCAAGATGTTTTAGAAAGATTAGGCTTATTTGATCGCGATATAGTGGTTTGCGCAACCAATGATGATGATATTAACCGGAAAGTTGCTATGTTAGCTAAAAAACATCAAGTTCAACGCGTCATTTGTAGATTAGAAAGTACATCTGATGATACGGAATTAGTAGAAGCAGGTATAGAAATTTTCAGTAGTTATTTAAGTAACAAAATATTATTAAAAGGTTTAATTGAGACACCAAACATGTTGAACTTATTAAGTAATGTTGAAACGTCGTTATATGAAATTCAAATGTTAAATTATAAATATGAAAATATTCAATTACGTAATTTCCCATTTGGTGGCGATATTATCTTCGTTCGTATTATTAGAAATAATGAATCGATTGTGCCTCATGGTGATACGCAATTACGTTATGGTGATCGACTAATTGTTACTGGTGCTAAAGAATACGTTGATGAGCTGAAACAAGAATTAGAATTTTATTTTTAAAGTATAATATACGCATCATTTCTAAATATAGTAATTCGGTGATATGAAATGATTACTATAATTGGAAAAATTAAATTTAGATTACTTCAAATCTAATATTTATACTGCCAAAACGTTTAAATAACTTTATTAAAAAGTCATAATAGTGTTAAAATGTAATGACGAATAAAAAGTTATTAAAAACAGGGATATGTTATTCTATCCATTAAATTGATTAAAATAAGGAGTTATCTTACATGTTAAATCTTGAAAACAAAACATATGTGATTATGGGAATTGCTAATAAGCGTAGTATTGCTTTTGGCGTAGCAAAAGTCTTAGACGAATTAGGTGCGAAATTAGTATTTACTTATCGTAAAGAACGTAGTCGCAAAGAGCTTGAAAAGTTATTAGAACAATTAAATCAACCTGAAGCACATTTATATCAAATAGATGTTCAAAGTGATGAAGAAGTGATTAATGGTTTTGCACAAATTGGAAAAGATGTAGGTAATATTGATGGTGTATACCACTCAATCGCATTTGCCAATATGGAAGATTTACGTGGACGTTTTTCTGAAACATCTCGCGAAGGTTTCTTATTAGCGCAAGACATTAGTTCGTATTCATTAACGATTGTTGCTCATGAAGCTAAAAAATTAATGCCTGAAGGTGGTAGCATTGTTGCTACAACTTATTTAGGTGGCGAATTTGCGGTTCAAAATTACAATGTTATGGGTGTTGCTAAAGCAAGCTTAGAAGCAAATGTTAAATATTTAGCTTTAGATTTAGGTCCAGATAACATTCGTGTGAATGCCATTTCAGCAGGTCCTATTCGTACATTAAGTGCAAAAGGTGTGGGTGGATTCAATACAATCCTTAAAGAAATTGAAGAACGTGCACCATTAAAACGAAACGTTGATCAAGTAGAAGTAGGTAAAACAGCAGCCTACCTATTAAGTGACTTATCAAGTGGCGTTACTGGTGAAAATATTCATGTAGATAGCGGATTCCACGCAATTAAATAATATGTAAATTAAAAAGCTTTGTTCACTTTATTTTTTGGGTGATCAAAGCTTTTTATTATGAATATAAAAATCGCCTTAAAAGTTGTAGTTTCAACTTTTAAGGCGATAGTGTGTTGTTTTATGAAAAAACGTACAAAGAATTAGTCTTTAACATCGCTGTTTGCTTTATCCATAATACGTTGTCTATATTTGAAAATATTACTAACAACCGTTTTTAATACAGCATATAATGGAACTGCAATTAGAATTAATGTGAAGCCACCTAAATCACCAGCTGCTAAAATCACAACGATTATAGTTAATGGATGAATACTTAAAGATTTACCCATAACACTTGGTGTTATGACATTTCCTTCAAGTTGATGAGCGATTAATGTGATAATACAAACCCATATAAACGTAGTTGGACTATCAATAATACCAAGTATAGCAGCAGGCGCAAAAGATAACCATGAACCTAAAAATGGAATTAAATTTGCGACACCAGCAAATAGAACTAATAACGGAATATATGGTAAGTCTATAATTGAATAACCGATATATAAGAATATACCTAAGATGACACTTACAGTTACTTGACCTTGAATGTAAGATTTTAATGTAAAGTTTAAGTCAGTTAATAAATCTACAAAAAAGACTTTACGCTCACCTTTGAAAAATTTAGCAACCGCTGGGATAAATTTTTCATGGTCTTTTAACATATAAATTAAGAAGAATGGCACCATAATCAATAAGAAGATAGTTGAAATTAATGATGTAATATATTGTAATGAATTAGATAAAATATTAGTTACACCATCACCCATTGATTTAACCATATTAGTAATTCTACTTGTTACATCTTCAGGTAATTTATCCATTTGAGCTAGGGCGAATTTAATAATTTGCTCTGCTTCTTTTTGTAGGGCAGGTGTTTGACTAATTAAATTGTTGATGTTTGAAATAATGATTGGTGCAACAAACGCAACAATTAAGCCGATAATAGCAAACAAAGCTAACATGATTGTTGTAATACTAGCCCATCTTGGGAAGCCGACTTTTTCAAGTAAATTTTGAAAAGGTAGACAGATATAAAATAAAAAACCACTAATTAAAAATGGAAGAAATACAGAACCGATGATTGTAGCAATTGGAGTAAATACTTCGTGCACTTCCATAAATAGTTTGATGAGAATGAACAGCATGATTAAAGCTATGCCAGTTCGAAACCAAACTTTGTTTAACATAAACGATGTTCCTCCTATTTTTCTAAACTTAGTTACTATTTAGTATATCCTAAATACGAGAGGTTAAAAAGAACAATATTTATCAAGTATAAAAATGTGAATGATTAGATATTGTCAATTTAATTATTTAAGTGAATTACTCGTATGACTTTACTAGGTTAAGCAATACTAAAGTGATATGAAAATATTTGTTCAAGTATAATTGAGTGAATTTATGTTGTTTAAATCTTATAACATGGCTGAAAATAGTCAGAGAATATCAGCATGACTGCAATTTTATTTATAAGAATATTCTGAAAATATATTGAAGTGAATCGTGCTTAATCGTATAATATTTTTATGTTTAAACAATAGGGGGAATCTTATGATTGAAAAATTAGTAACCTTTTTAAATGAGGTTGTTTGGAGTAAGCCATTAGTTTATGGTCTATTAATAACTGGTGTGTTATTTACGTTAAGAATGCGATTTTTTCAAGTTAGGCATTTTAAAGAAATGATACGATTAATGTTTCAAGGGGAGAAGTCTCCTAATGGCATCTCAAGTTTTCAAGCGATAGCCATGTCATTAGCTGGTAGAGTTGGTACTGGTAATATTGTAGGTGTATCTACTGCAATATTTATAGGAGGACCTGGTGCAGTATTTTGGATGTGGATTACTGCGTTTTTAGGTGCAAGTAGTGCTTTTATTGAATCTACACTTGGTCAAATATTCAAGCGAGTTGAAAATAATGAATACCGTGGTGGACCCGCGTATTATATTGAATATGGTATTGGTGGTAAATTTGGGAAAATTTATGGCATTATCTTTGCTATTGTGACGATTATCTCAGTAGGTCTATTGCTTCCTGGTGTGCAATCTAACGCTATAGCAAGTTCAATGCATAATGCAATTCACGTGCCACAATGGATTATGGGTGCGATAGTAGTTGTCATTCTGGGATTAATTATTTTTGGTGGTGTACGTAGTATTGCTAATGTTGCAACAGCCGTTGTACCATTTATGGCAATTATTTACATACTAATGGCTGTCATTATTATTTGTATCAATATACAAGAAGTACCCGCGTTATTTGCATTAATTTTCAAATCAGCATTTGGATTACAATCTGCTTTTGGTGGTATCGTTGGCGCAATGATAGAGATTGGTGTTAAACGTGGATTATACTCAAATGAGGCTGGTCAAGGTACAGGTCCACACGCAGCAGCGGCAGCAGAAGTCTCACATCCAAGTAAACAAGGTCTAGTACAAGCATTTTCAGTTTATATTGATACATTATTTGTATGTACTGCAACGGCATTAATTATACTTATTTCTGGTACATATAATGTGACAGATGGTACGGTTAATGCAAACGGAACGCCACATTTAATTAAAGACGGCGGTATTTTTGTTGAAAATGCAACTGGTAAAGATTATTCAGGTACTGCGATGTATGCACAAGCAGGCATTGATAAAGCGTTCCATGGCAGTGGTTATCAATTTGATCCTTCTTTCTCTGGCATAGGTTCATACTTTATTGCATTTGCTTTATTTTTCTTTGCATTTACTACAATTTTGTCATACTACTACATTACGGAAACAAATGTTGCATATTTAACGCGTAATCAAAATAACCAAGTTTCATCGGTATTTATTAATATTGCTCGTTTGATTATTTTGTTCGCTACATTCTACGGTGCAGTTAAAACAGCTGATGTAGCATGGGCATTCGGTGATTTAGGTGTAGGTCTAATGGCTTGGTTAAATATCATTGCGATTTGGATTTTGCATAAACCTGCCGTGAATGCATTAAAAGATTATGAAATTCAAAAGAAACGTTTGGGTAGTGGTTATAATGCAGTCTATCAACCTGATCCGAAGAAATTGCCTAATGCTATCTTTTGGTTGAAGACTTATCCTGAACGTTTAAAACAAGCACGTGCTAAAAAGTAGTACATATTTTTGTGACAGCACATGTACGTATGATTAGGATATAACTGGATAAATCATTCGAAAATATATATTTTCAGGAATTGGAATTTTAAAATTAAAGTGTCTCTTGGTACAATAACATTACAACTACTAGGGGGCACTTTTTTATGTCAGAATTTAAAGCTGGAAAGATTAATAAACATGTTATGTATAGTGACATTTTAAATAGAGATATTACATTAAGTATTTACTTACCTGAAACATATAATCAGCTTGTAAAATATAACGTGATTATTTGTTTTGATGGGTTAGATTTTTTACGTTTTGGGAGAATACAACGTACGTATGAATCATTAAATAAAGAGCAACGTATAGAGGATGCTATCATTGTTGGATTTCACTACGAAGACGTTGATAAGCGTAGAGAGGAATTTCATCCACAAGGAAGTCGTTCACACCTAACGATACAATCTGTAGGCAAAGAAGTGTTGCCTTATATAGATTCAACATTTTCAACACTCAAAGTTGGAAATGCACGACTATTAATAGGGGATAGTTTAGCGGGTAGTATTGCCTTTTTAACGGCTTTGACTTATCCAACGATTTTTAGCCGTGTAGCAATGTTAAGTCCACATTCAGATAAAAAAGTATTGGATAAACTAAATCAATGTGCTAATAAAGAGCAATTGACAATTTGGCATGTCATTGGTCAGGATGAAAAAGATTTCACTTTACCAACAAATGGTAAACGTGCTGATTTTTTAACACCAAATAGAGAATTAGCTGAACTAATTAAGAAATATAATATAACGTATTATTATGATGAATTTGAAGGTGGACACCAATGGAAAGATTGGAAACCGATGCTGTCAGATATTTTATTGTATTTTTTAAGTAAGCAGTCAGAGGATCAATTATATGAATAATAACTGTGCTACTCATTTTTGATGTAAATGTTATTTAGGGTATTAACTAAATGCTATAGTTTTATATTATTTATAAAAGATTTTACTGTTTAATTAAATTTAAATTTGTCGAATTTGCAAAAGATGTATAATGATTTATTTTTAATGTAACGGTTTTCAAAGAAATTTGATATAATAGCAATAGGTTAAACAAAGGAGGGATTCAGATGATTTTAGGATTAGCATTAATTCCATCAAAGTCATTTCAAGAAGCGGTGGATTCTTACCGTAAAAGATATGATAAACAGTATTCACGAATTAAACCACATGTGACAATTAAAGCGCCATTTGAAATTGAAGATGGTGATTTAGATTCTGTCATTGAACAGGTTAGAGCTCGTATTAATGGTATTCCAGCAGTAGAAGTACATGCTACAAAAGCTTCTAGCTTCAAACCAACGAACAATGTGATTTACTTTAAAGTTGCGAAAACGGACGACTTAGAAGAATTGTTTAATCGCTTTAATGGAGAAGATTTCTATGGTGAAGCTGAACATGTTTTTGTGCCACACTTTACAATAGCACAAGGACTATCTAGCCAAGAATTCGAAGATATTTTTGGCCAAGTAGCATTAGCTGGGGTAGACCATAAAGAAATTATCGATGAATTAACTTTGTTACGTTTTGACGATGACGAAGATAAATGGAAAGTTATTGAAACGTTTAAATTAGCTTAAGTAATATAATGGTATTGCTTATGAGTCTGGGACAAAGAAATAAATTTTTTTAAAATATCATTTCTGTCCCACTCCCTAATAAGAAAATGGTCATTTTTATTGAATGTAATAAAAATGACCATTTTCTTTATTTTAAAATATGTTTTAACCTTACTTTGCTTTTTCTCTATTTGCTATAAAGTAACTACCATAAAATATAGCTAAGACTAAAAAGATTAAAGCCGAGAAATAAAATGTATTGTTTAAATTGTTGGTAAATTGTGTAATCAATCCGCCAAATAATGGCCCAATCATTGAGCCGAATCCTTGAATGCTATTAAAAACACCCCAAGTTTCTTCTTGTTCATCTGATTTGATAAAGCGTGCCATAAAGGTATTCCATGCTGGTAATAAGATGCCATACATTAGACCGATAGCTAAAGCGATAATCCACACAATATGAATATTAACAATCATAGATAGAGTAAAAATTAATATCATGTATAAAATAAATCCGCTTAGAATAACTCCATACATAAAGTTTCTACTACGGTTATCTATTAGTTTCGATAAAAATAGCATCGATATTGCACAGCCGATACCACCAATAATGATTGCAACAGTATATTCAATTGTGCTTACGTTAATAACCTTTGTAGCGTAAGTAGGTAATATTGGAACTAGGGCAGCAATTGCAGCACCTTGTAAAAGAATACCAGGGAACAACAATAAATGGCGCTTAGTCACATCAACAATTTGTCTCAATTGTGCTTTTACTGGACGGGTATTATAATTTGTTAACTTCACGTTGACAAAATAATATAATATCCAAGCTATTAAAACAACTAACGCCATCATAAAGGCAAAGCGTGTAGGGTGTAGTTTAATGAGTAAATTCATAAACACCATACCTACCAAAAGACCCAACAACCATGAAAAGTATACATAACCCATTTGCTTACCACGTTTATCTTCTTCAACGCTCGATAACATGATTACCCAAATAGGGCTAACTGCAACACCTAGCATCATTGCACTAAATATAATTACAAATGGTGATGCAGGGAACCAAATAACTAAAAATAAACTAGTAAATGCTAAGACAAAGCCAGACGTTAAGACAATTTTTGTACCGAATTTTTTCAGTAAAAAGCCTATAACAAAGTTTGTAGATGCATCAGCAATAAAATGTATTGAAAATGCTAGAGACGTTATTGCTACAGCAATGGATGTAACTGTTGGCAAGAAATTAATATAGCTTAGGATATACATGCCTCTCGCAAATTCCATTAAAAATAAGATAATAAGCATTAAAATGAAATTTTTATGATTAGCGTAATTATTTAACGAAGAATCTTGCATATAAAGGAACCTTTCCGTAAATCTCTTGTGGTTGTGATGAATGACCAATTAAATCAAGTAAGTCTCTACAAATTTTCTGTGTAGCATACCCAATTTTATCTTGTTCCATTGTGTTAATCATGTTGTTAAGTTGCTCATTACCATTCGTTAAACTTGCTACAATTTTTATTGCTTCTTCCGGGGTGTCAGCGATTTTACCGAAACCTTTTTCTTCAAAATAAAGGGCGTTTTCAAGCTCTTGACCCGGTGCAGGATTAAGGAAAATCATTGGAATGCAACGCGCGAAACCTTCAGTTATTGTGATTCCTCCCGGCTTCGTAATCATAAGTTGACTTGACGCCATCCATTCATTCATATGTTTGGTATAGCCAAGAATTAATACATTTTTATTTGATTTAAATTTAGCTGAAAGTGTACGCTTCAATTCCTTACTTTTACCACAAATCATTACAACTTGAGCATTCGCACTTTTCGCTAATATATCAGTAATCATCGTGTCAAAACCTTTAGATACACCAAATGCGCCAGCTGACATTAAAATAGTCTGCTTATCTGGATCTAAGTTATTGTCTATTAACCACTGATTTTGATCAATAGGCATTTCAAATTTGTTATCAATTGGGATACCAGTTACTTTAATAGTTTCAGAATCTATACCTACATTTATAAAGTCTTGTTTCGTTTCTTCAGTTGCAACATAATATCTTGTTGAATGTGGCGTAATCCAGTTTTTATGTAAGCGATAATCTGTCATTACTGTTGCGACTGGAATATTGATATTAAATTGTTCAGTCAAGACAGACATGACTGGCGTAGGGAACGTCAACAAAATTAAATCTGGCTTTTCTTTTATCAATAAATTAATTAGTTTGTTAAGGCCATAATATTTGTAAAAACATTTATCTAATTTATCTGGGCGGCTGTAATAAAACCCTTTATACATATTTCTAAAATATTTAAAGCTATTGATATACCATTTTTTGCAAATAGAAGTCAAGATTGGATGAGCTTCCATAAATAAATCATGCTCGATGACGCTTAAATGGTCTAAATTCATATCATTAAGTTGATTAACGATACTTTGAGTAACTTGCATGTGACCGTTACCGAACGAGCCAGTAATAATCAATATCTTTTTATTTTGAGTAACCATCAATAGCCACCCTCCGTTAGTTTGAAAATTTTATTTAAGTGTAACTTATTTTATTGCATTATAAAAGAAATAAAGATACAAACGCGTTATAACTATAGTATTTTATCATAGGATGATATCATACAGAATAAAACCTTATATCATAAAGAAATATATTGTTCTGTGTTTTATTTGTATATTTAAAATTATCCAGTAAACAATTATAGCATATTTTTTGAAACAATTATGTAAATGCTTGATAATATGCCATATATGAATGATGTTTCATCATTTTAAAACATTGAATAAACAATTAGAACTATTGAAATTCATTATATAATAGAAGAAAGTAGAAAATATTGATTGATGAATCTTATATGTAGAAAATTATAAATTTATTAACATCAACAAAACGTGTATAATAAACATATTGTAAAAAAAGGAGCGGTTCAGTTTGGATGCAAGTACGTTGTTTGAAAAAATTAAAGTAAAACGTGTTTTGGGTTCTTTAGAACAACAGATAGACGATATCACAACTGATTCACGTACAGCGAGAGAAGGAAGTGTCTTTGTTGCATCAGTTGGATATACAGTTGACAGTCATAAATTTTGTCAAAATGTAGCTGAGCAAGGTTGCACATTAGTAGTAGTTAATAAAGAACAACCTCTTCCAGCTAATGTTACACAAGTGGTTGTACCGGATACATTAAGAGCAGCTAGTATTCTAGCGCATACATTATTTGAATATCCTAGTCATCAGCTTGTGACATTTGGTGTAACAGGTACAAATGGTAAAACATCTATTGCTACGATGATTCATTTAATTCAAAGAAAGTTACAAAAAAATAGTGCATATTTAGGAACGAATGGTTTCCAAATCAATGAAACAAAGACAAAAGGTGCAAATACGACACCAGAAACTGTTTCTTTAACTAAGAAAATTAAAGAAGCTGTTGATGCAGGTGCTGAATCCATGACATTAGAAGTATCAAGCCATGGATTAGTATTAGGACGACTACGAGGCGTTGAATTTGACGTTGCAATATTTTCAAATTTAACCCAAGATCATTTAGATTTTCATGGAACAATGGAAGCGTATGGTCACGCCAAATCTTTATTATTTAGTCAATTAGGTGAGGATTTGTCGAAAGAAAAGTACGTTGTGTTAAATAATGACGATTCATTTTCTGAGTATTTAAGAACAGTGACACCTTATGAAGTATTTAGTTATGGAATTGATAATGAAGCACAATTCATGGCTAAAAATATTCAAGAATCATTACAAGGCGTCAGCTTTGATTTTGTAACCCCATTTGGATCGTACCCAGTAAAATCGCCTTATGTTGGTAAGTTTAATATTTCTAATATTATGGCTGCGATTATAGCTGTATGGAGTAAAGGTACATCGTTAGAGTCGATTATTAAAGCTGTTGAAAATTTAGAACCTGTTGAAGGGCGATTAGAAGTTTTAGATCCTTCGTTACCTATTGATTTAATTATTGACTATGCCCATACAGCTGATGGTATGAACAAACTAATCGATGCAGTACAGCCTTTTGTAAAGCAAAAGTTAATATTTTTAGTTGGTATGGCAGGTGAACGTGATTTAACTAAAACACCTGAAATGGGTCGAGTTGCTTGTCGTGCAGATTATGTCATTTTCACACCAGATAATCCGGTAAATGATGATCCAAAAATGCTAACCGCTGAATTAGCAAAAGGTGCAACCCATCAAAATTATATTGAGTTTGATGATCGCGCCGAAGGTATAAAACATGCAATTGACATAGCTGAGCCTGGTGATACTGTCGTTTTAGCATCAAAAGGAAGAGAACCATATCAAATCATGCCAGGGCATATTAAGGTGCCACATAGAGATGATTTAATAGGACTTGAAGCGGCATATAAAAAGTTCGGTGGTGGCCCTGTTGATCAATAAAAGACTCATTGATGAAGGTAAATTAATTGATGTTTATATATTTGAGTCAATCAATAACCAAATGGTCATTGCTGTACCTGATTGGTTATGGTCTTATCAAATAGAAGTATCAGAAATAATTAATCGTGATACATGTATTGAAACATTGCTCATGCAATTATTTGTTTTTAAAGAGGAAGAAGAAGCTGAAATGATTGCAACACAAATGACAGATTGGTTAGAAACATATAAAAAGGAGAAAGAATAATGAATTTAAAGCAAGAAGTTGAGTCTAGAAAGACTTTTGCGATTATTTCACATCCCGATGCTGGTAAAACAACATTAACTGAAAAATTATTATATTTTAGTGGTGCAATTCGTGAAGCAGGGACAGTTAAAGGTAAAAAGACTGGAAAATTTGCAACGAGTGACTGGATGAAAGTTGAACAAGAACGTGGTATCTCAGTAACAAGTTCAGTTATGCAATTTGATTATGATGACTACAAAATAAATATTTTAGATACACCGGGGCATGAAGACTTTTCAGAAGATACGTATCGTACGTTAATGGCAGTTGACAGCGCTGTAATGGTTATTGACTGTGCAAAAGGTATTGAGCCCCAAACATTAAAACTATTTAAAGTTTGTAAAATGCGTGGAATTCCAATTTTTACATTCATTAATAAATTAGACAGAGTTGGTAAAGAACCGTTTGAATTATTAGATGAAATCGAAGAAACGTTAAATATTGAAACTTATCCTATGAACTGGCCGATAGGTATGGGACAAAACTTCTTCGGCATTATTGATAGAAAATCAAAAACAATTGAACCATTTAGAGACGAAGAAAATATTTTACATTTAAATGACGAATATGAATTGGAAGAAGATCATGCCATTACAAATGATAGTGCTTTTGAGCAAGCAATCGAAGAATTAATGTTAGTTGAAGAAGCTGGAGAAGCATTTGATAACGATGCATTATTGAATGGTGATTTAACACCTGTATTCTTTGGTTCAGCTTTAGCAAATTTTGGAGTACAAAACTTCTTAAATGCATATGTTGATTTTGCGCCAATGCCAAATGCAAGACAAACAGAAGAAGACGTTGAAGTAAGTCCTTTCGATGATGCATTTTCAGGATTTATCTTTAAAATTCAAGCCAACATGGACCCTAAACACCGTGATAGAATTGCCTTCATGCGTGTTGTAAGTGGTGCATTTGAACGTGGTATGGATGTCACTTTACAACGTACTAATAAAAAGCAAAAAATTACACGTTCAACATCATTTATGGCAGACGATAAAGAAACTGTGAATCACGCTGTAGCCGGCGATATCATTGGATTATATGATACAGGTAATTATCAAATTGGTGACACTTTAGTTGGCGGAAAGCAAACATATAGCTTCCAAGATTTACCACAATTTACGCCAGAAATTTTTATGAAAGTTTCTGCTAAAAACGTCATGAAACAGAAGCATTTCCATAAAGGTATTGAACAATTAGTACAAGAAGGTGCGATTCAGTACTATAAAACATTGCATACCAATCAAATCATTCTAGGTGCAGTAGGCCAATTGCAGTTTGAAGTGTTCGAGCATCGAATGAAGAATGAATACAACGTTGATGTTGTTATGGAACCGGTTGGCCGTAAAATTGCACGATGGATTGAAAACGAAGATAAAATTACTGATAAGATGAACACTTCGAGATCAATTTTAGTGAAAGATAGATATGATGAATTAGTCTTCTTATTTGAAAATGAATTTGCGACACGTTGGTTCGAAGAGAAATTCCCGGAAATTAAATTGTATAGCTTGCTTTAACTTTGTGTTTTTAATACAAAAATTTGCGTGAAAAAATTTAAAATACATTGGAATATTTAAGAAAAATAAATTGTATATTTTAATAGAAAACGGTATACTATGATGTATCAAATGAATAACCTATGACATCCTGTCAGAGGGGAGTAACTTAAGAATCATGTACGTGTAAATGATTCGACACTTTATCGTCATTACGAAGATATCTTCCGGTAAAGTGGGCAATTAATTTTGCTTAGTGAGACCTTTGCTATTTATTTAGCATAGGTCTTTTTGTTTGTACTTAACTTATTTATTTAAAGGAGTTGTACATGTTTATGGATCCAAGTTTGATTTTACCTTATTTATGGGTTCTTGTTGTTTTAGTATTTTTAGAAGGATTATTAGCAGCCGATAACGCGATCGTGATGGCTGTTATGGTAAAACACTTACCACCAGAGCAACGAAAAAAAGCTTTATTTTACGGATTGTTAGGTGCGTTTGTATTTAGATTTTTAGCTTTATTCTTAATTAGTATTATCGCCAATTTCTGGTTTATTCAAGCAGCAGGAGCGATTTACTTAATTTATATGTCTGTTAAAAATCTGTGGCAGTTCTTTAAACATCCAGAAATTGAAAGTCCAGAAACTGGAGACGATCATCACTATGATGAATCTGGTAAAGAGATTAAAGCCAGCAACAAATCATTCTGGGGAACTGTATTTAAAATAGAATTTGCAGATATCGCCTTTGCGATTGATTCTATGTTGGCTGCCTTAGCAATCGCAGTTACACTTCCAAAAGTTGGTATTCACTTTGGTGGTATGGATTTAGGTCAATTCGTAGTAATGTTCTTAGGTGGTATGATTGGTGTTATTCTAATGCGTTATGCTGCAACGTGGTTTGTTGAACTATTAAACAAATATCCTGGATTAGAAGGTGCTGCATTCGCAATTGTTGGTTGGGTAGGTATTAAATTAGTTGTTATGGTACTTGCTCATCCTGATATTGCAGTATTACCTGAACATTTCCCACACGGCGTACTATGGCAATCAATCTTCTGGACTGTATTAATTGGTTTAGTTGTTATCGGTTGGTTAGGTTCAGTCGTTAAAAATAAAAAATCACATAAATAATATTTTTGAAGAGAACAATCTTAATTTATTTTAGGGTTGTTCTTTTTTAGTGATAATTTCAATTTAATATTTCGTAATGAACGTTTATTAAATATAACAATAACGCTAAATATCATAAATTAAGTAATTCATATACAGCATATTTTTCCTTAGAAATTGTATAGATTTTAAAGCAAATTAAGTGCTAATGTGTCATAATGAAAAGTGATTTTATTGAATGGAGTGGACATTAGTGGATATTGGTAAAAAACATGTAATCCCCAAAAGTCAGTACCGACGTAAGCGTCGTGAATTCTTCCACAACGAAGACAGAGAAGAAAAAAATAAGCAACAAGACAATACACATAAAATTGATGATGGAATTTCTCATCAAGTAGATAAGCAATTACATAAAAATACTAAAGATAAACACGAAAGATTTAAAAATAGTTTATCATCGCATTTAGAAAAGCAAAAACATGATGACAGTAAATTACAAGAAGTTACTAAGGATCAAGCAACGACTATTAAGTATCCTAATGATAAAGAATTTAAAGATATAAAAGATGATTTAAATCAGAGAAGTGATTCGGATAATTCTAAAGGTAAAACTTTTGAAAATGAGAAATTACATGAAAAAGATGACAAAGTCGTCAATGAATCAAAGGATGATTCACAAATTATAAGTGAATCATTACATACTGATTTAATTAAAAATGATGTAGAACAAAAACAGCAACAACTGGATTTAAGTACATCAAAAGATGATGATAAAGACTTTACTCATGTAGATTCAACTAAATTTACCAAAAATAATGCTGATCATACTGAAGATTCATTATCAGCTAAAGATGTCGAACAGCGTAATTCGCATTTTGAATCTACATCAGAAGCATCAAACAAAGAATCGAATAAGTTAGAACAGGAAAATGATAAAGATAATCAAAAACCGTTAACATTACCAGAAGAGCAAAAGTTAAAAAGGCAACAAAATCAGGACAATCAAACAAATGTTAATCAACTAAGTGATTTTAAAACAGAAAGTGTTAATGAAGCTGGTTCAAAAGATAAAGATGAAGTAACTAATGTTCAAGAAGATAAACCTTTAAATCAAAAGCGAGTACATGACACAACTGACGACCTTGATAAAAATAGAAATGAAATCGAACAAGCTGACAATAATGCTGACAGTATTAATCAGCCTGAAGTGTTTTTAAATAAAAATGATAAGAATAAAGAAGTAAAGCCTAAAGCACAAAATGATAATCAAAAAAACACTGCTAAGAATCATTTTAAAAATAATAAAAATCAGCATACTGACAATGTGTCATCTAGTAATAAAAAAACTGAAAAACATGCATCATCTAAACACCACAAAACATCGAAACATCATGCATCTAATTCAGAAAATAAAAATAAATCAGGTAATGAATTTGGTAGCTTAGTGAAAAAGTTTTGGCTGATGTATTGGCCTAAAATAATCATTTTAATTGGAATTATCATTTTGATTATCATTTTAAATGCAATATTTAATAACGTGAATAAAAATGATCGAATGAATGATAGTAGTGATATAGATGCTCAAAAATATACTAACACTATGAAAAATGCTAATAATACCGTTAAGTCAGTTGTTACTGTAGAAAATGAAACATCAAAGGATTCTTCATTACCTAAAGATAAAGCATCACAAGATGAAGTTGGTTCAGGTGTTGTCTATAAAAAATCTGGAGATACATTGTATATAGTTACGAATGCACATGTTGTTGGTAATAAAGAAAATCAAAAAATTACATTTGCTAATAATAAGAGTGTTGTCGGAAAAGTATTAGGAAAAGACAAATGGTCAGATTTAGCGGTAGTAAAAGCGACTTCTTCAGATAGTTCGGTAAAAGAAATAGCGATTGGCGACTCAAATAATTTAGTTTTAGGAGAGCCAATATTAGTTGTTGGAAATCCTTTAGGTATTGATTTTAAAGGAACAGTAACTGAAGGCATCATTTCAGGACTAAACAGAAATGTGCCAATTGATTTTGATAAAGACAATAAATACGACATGTTAATGAAGGCATTTCAAGTCGATGCATCAGTAAATCCAGGGAACTCTGGTGGTGCTGTTGTGAATAGAGAAGGTAAGTTAATTGGTGTTGTAGCGGCTAAAATTAGTATGCAAAATGTTGAAAATATGGCATTTGCAATTCCAGTTAATGAAGTTCAAAAGATTACGAAAGATTTAGAGCAAAAGGGTAAAATTGACTATCCAGATGTAGGTGTTAAAATGAAGAATATTGCTAATCTAAATAGTTATGAAAGACAAGCAACAAAAATACCAGGTAGTATTAAAAATGGTGTTGTTGTTGATCAGGTTGACAATAAAGGTTTAGCAGAACGATCAGGTCTAAAACGTGGAGATGTCATCGTTGAAGTAGATGGTAAACTTTTAGAAGATGATTTGCGCTTTAGACAAATTATATTTAGCCATAAAGATGATTTGAAATCAGTTACAGCTAAAATTTATAGAGATGGTAAAGAAAAAGAAATAAATATTAAACTTAAATAATGTTGAGGTGATAACGTGTCAATTTTTAGCCAGTTTATAAAAAGATCTAGTCCTCAACAAGGTATTGTGTTGTATTACATTGTTGCCATTGTCGTTGCATTTTTATTATTAAACTTACCGTATGTTCATAAACCTGGTGTAGAAGTAAATCCTATTGACACTTTGTTTGTTGCTGTTTCTGGTATAAGCGTTACTGGGTTGTCTCCAATAAGTATTGTTGATACATACTCTACATTTGGTCAATTAATCATTCTCGTTATTTTAAATATTGGTGGGATTGGTGTAATGGCAATTGGTACGATGTTATGGGTTGTATTAGGGAAACACATTGGAATTAGAGAACGCCAGTTAATTATGTTAGATAATAATAAAAATACGATGAGTGGGACAGTAAAGTTAATTATCGATATTGTAAAATCAATATTTGTAATCGAACTTGTAGGTGCAATGCTATTGGCCTTTTACTTTTATCGGGATAATCCAGATTTAAAGTATGCAATCATGCAAGGGGTTTTTGTCTCCATTTCTGCAACAACAAATGGAGGATTAGATATTACAGGTAAATCATTAATACCATATGCGCATGACTACTTTGTGCAAGGTATTGTAATCTTTTTAATTATATTAGGATCTATCGGTTTTCCGGTATTATTGGAAGTAAAAGCTTATATACAAAATAGAGTTACGAATTTTAGATTTTCTTTATTTACTAAAATTACGACATCAACATATTTTTTCTTATTTATTATAGGCGTTTTAGCCATATTGTTATTTGAACATAACCATGCGTTTAAAGGTTTGAGTTGGCATCAATCATTATTCTATTCGTTATTTCAATCAGCGACAACGAGAAGCGCGGGTTTACAAACTATTGATGTAACAACGTTAAGTGACCCTACAAACATCATTATGGGGATTTTAATGTTTATTGGGTCTTCACCAAGTTCAGTTGGTGGTGGAATACGTACCACGACATTTGCGATTTTAATTTTATTTTTAATTAACTTTAGTAATAATGCTGATAAAACATCAATTAAAGCATTCAATAGAGAAGTACACATTATGGATATTCAACGTTCATTTGCTGTGTTTACTATGGCAACAATCTTAACATTCTTAGGTATGCTTATTATCTCAGCTACTGAAAATGGTAAGTTAACATTTTTACAAGTATTTTTTGAAGTCATGTCTGCATTTGGAACTTGTGGGCTTTCACTTGGTGTCACGAGTGATATCAGTGACGTTTCAAAGGTTGTTCTTATGGTATTAATGTTTATCGGACGTGTCGGATTGATATCATTCATTATAATGATTGCAGGACGAAGAGAACCAGATAAATTCCATTATCCAAAAGAGCGTATACAAATAGGATAATATAAAAGCAATTTAAGTTTAGTTAATGTTGATTTTAACTTGAACTTAGATTGCTTTTTTAGTTTGTATTTTTAACTTATTATATAAGACGATTAGTATTGAACATGGTAAACTAGTAACAATGAGAGGTGTAACGAGATGGAAATGAACGAGAATATTAATATAGAAATCTTAACTACGTCAGATATGCATAGTCATTTTTTAAATGGAGATTATGGTTCCAATATTTATAGAGCAGGTACTTATGTTAACCAAGTTAAATCACAAAACCATCGTGTAATTTTGTTAGATAGTGGAGGTAGTTTAGCTGGTTCTCTAGCAGCATATTACTATGCAATTGTTGCACCTTACAAACGTCACCCTATGATTAAGTTAATGAATCGAATGCATTATGATGCAAGTGGTGTAAGTCCAAGTGAATTTAAATTTGGATTATCATTTTTAACACGATCAATTGCACTAGCGCGCTTTCCGTGGTTATCAGCTAATATAGAATATAATGTTACTAAGGAACCTTATTTTTCAACACCATACTGTATTAAGAATTTCGGTGATTTAAAAATCGCAATCGTAGGCGTCACTGCTGATGGTCTAATGGAAAATGAGTATTCTGAAATGGAGCAAGATGTTACTATTGAAAAAACTTTATTAGCATCTAAACGTTGGATTAGATATATACATGAGGTTGAGGAGCCTGATTTTTTAATAGTTATTTATCATGGTGGGCTGAATAAAATTAGTAATAAAACAAAAAATAAAAAGGCAAATTCAAATGAAGCGGAAAAATTAATGGAAGAAATTGGTGTTATAGATTTAATGATAACGGCACATCAGCATCAAACAATTGTAGGTCAAGACCATGAAACGTATTACGTCCAAGCAGGACAAGATGCAAAAGAACTTGTACACCTTTCAATTAATTTTAAAAAGCGTACAACAACTTATGAAGTTGAGTGTATTGATTCTAAGGTAATAGACTTGAATGAGTATGAAGAAAATCAAGAATTGCTAGATTTAACATTTTATGATCGAAAAGCTGTGGCATTTTGGTCTCAAGAAGTGATAAATAATAATGAATTAAACTTAACAGTTAATGGTTTGCAAGATTTAGTTTGTCAAAATCATCCGTTTTCACAGTTGCTACATGATGCTATTAAACTTGCATTTAATAATGATATTACATGTGTTCATGTACCTATGAATGGTGAGAAAGGGTTACATGGTCAGATTAGAAATGAAGATTTATATCATGCGTATCCGTATCCTGACAAACCGATGGATATGACGGTGAATGGTCAAAATATTAAAGATATGTTGGAATATAGTTATTCTCATCTAGATTTTGTTGATGAACAATTAAGTTTAACAATCATTGATGAAACGTTATGTACAATGTGGCAGGGGTTTAACTATGCGATTGATATGAGCCGAGATCCGGGGCACCGTGTTGAATTAGAAAATATTAATTTAGAAAAGACTTATAGAATTACAATGACAGATTATTGTTTTAGAAATTACAAAAATTATTTGAAAGATGCAATCGTTCATGAGTCTTATGAGGATACAATGAGTACGTTGATTGCAGAAAAGTTAAAAGATCCAGATTATAGCATTAAATGTAAAGAGAACTTTATAGTTCGAAAATAGTGAACCGTTGCATCATAACAAAATAGACAAGATTAACTAAACTTAAAAACCTTTCTTAGAGAATTTCAGCTAAGAAAGGTTTTTAAGTTTTAGAATATGCATTATAGCTGATTGACAAGCATTTAAAATCTACTTTAAAAAATAAATAAAAAAGCTTAAATGGTTTATACCATTTAAGCATGTAACGGAAACGGAGGGATTCGAACCCTCGCGCCGCTTTCGCGACCTACACCCTTAGCAGGGGCGCCTCTTCAGCCAACTTGAGTACGTTTCCAATGGCTCCACAGGTAGGACTCGAACCTACGACCGATCGGTTAACAGCCGATAGCTCTACCACTGAGCTACTGTGGATTAATTTGTATGTGTTTGAATATCAAGCACAAATATTATTATAACAAGATTAAGTTAATTTGCAATAGATACCATAAAAAAATATGCAGAACATTTACACTATATTTATAAAACATTCCGCATATTTTAAAAATAAACAATTTATTTATCTTCGAATAGGGAATAACGTGTTAATGCTTCAAATACGTTTAATGTGGCTTTATTATAATCTATAGGTTGATCGGGATTTTTAGAAACCATACGAGATTGTTTATCTACCATATAGTAGTAAAAAATGGAATTGTTATATTGATGCCATAAACTGTGGTATGAAACATGAAGAATAATTGATTCGTTATTAATAAAAGTTACTTTACATTTACGATTTTTTAATTCTTTAATATTTTCTATATAATGCATATTTAGCCAAATGTTTTCGTGTTGTCTGTCAGAATGAGTTGGGAAAAAATAAGTTGGAAATAAGGGTGTTAGTAAAATAGGTGGTTTACTAGAAATGCCAGTAATGCGGTTTGTTTCTGCTTTCTTGCCAAGGTATGTATTACCATAAAATTTGCAAGAGCGTTCTATGATTTTCTGGACTTTAAATGGATTTTGTATACGCGTTTTATCAAACCGGATAATTTCACTACCATTTCTTTGATCATCATCATCAAATGCTGGTCGAATAACCATGTCTCCTTTGCGTATCACATAAATATTTTGAGAATACATAAGCAAAACCTCGCTTTATTAAGTTTTAAACCATTAATATAAAAATACAATTAATGATATAAAGATATTTTATAATAAAATTTCAAGTTGTCAAGTTATTGTTTTGGTGAAAAACTACAATAATTTTTGCTTAATAGTCAGAATATTCATTGATTTCAAAATTAGAAAAATGTATACTTATTATAAATTAAAGAAAGGTAGTGATTTCTATGAAATACAATACTAATGTTAAACATACAACTTTAGAAGCATTTGTCACAACCGTCAATGATTTAGGTATTGAATTAATTATCAATGAAGCACTCCGAGAGGTAAGAAAACGACAGCTCGTAGAACTCATAGATGACGCACTCGTCAATAAAGATGAAGCAGCATTTAATCAATATACGACAGAATACAAAAATTTGGAGGCATTTCTCGGTGAATAATATTGATTCGAATTCCATAACGCAATCATAAAAGGACTATTCTTAACATTTCATACATGTAAGAATAGTCCTTTTATCATTTACGACATTAATCGAATTAATTCGTATTTATCAATATCACCAAAATAATGATATAAATCATATTCTGATAGAGCTTCTTCTATATGCTCAAAGTCGTGTAGACAACCAACTAATGCATTTTCAAGGTCAGTTACATCTCCAACACCAAAGAAATCTCCGAAAATTTTTGCATGTTCGATTTTACCACGCTTAACATCAAATTTGATTTGTACAAATCCTTTTTCAAATTTTTCCTCGCGTTCAAAGTTATATTTAGGGTTTCTACCATAATTCCATTCCCAAGTTCTATATTTGTCATTGCTTAATTTTTCAATATTTTTCCAATCTTCATCCGTTAAATGATACGTTTCTACTTCAGTTTCTCCAAAGATTGTTTTCAAGATAATTTTCTTAAATTCTTCAATCTCTAATGGTTCATTTAAAAATTCTTGAATGTTTGCTACGCGTTTACGTACCGACTTAATACCTTTAGACTTAATTTTAGCTGGATTAACTTTTAGAGCGTTTTGAACTTCATCTAAATCACTGTTTAACATTAATGTACCATGACTAAACATTCTATTTTTAACTTTTACCATTGCGTTACCTGAGATTTTTGCTTGTCCTACTTGAATATCATTGCGCCCAGTTAATTCGGCATTAACACCTAAAGATTGTAGCGCTTGAACAATTGGTTCTGTGAATTTCTGGAAGTTGTGGAAACTGTTACCATCATCATCAGTAATAAAACTAAAGTTTAAATTGCCGGTATCATGATAAACAGCGCCACCACCTGAAATTCTTCTAACTACATCGATGTTATGTGAATCAATATATGGCTGATTTACTTCTTCAATTGTATTTTGATTCTTCCCAACAATGATAGATGGTCTATTTATGTAAAACAAAAAGTAACTTTCTTCAGCTGGTAGATTTTTTAAAACATACTCTTCCATAGCTAAATTTAAAGTTGGATCTGTAATATTGTTGTTACTAATAAATTTCATTACAATCTCTCCCTTATTTCTATATTCTCTTCTTATTTATGCCCTAAGTTTGCTTAAAATGCCAATTATTTACTCATAAATCATTCTAAATATTGGCTTAAAGTTACATTTTATTATTTTTGATTGTTAATAGTTTATTTGTTAAGTGAATTTTAGTACAATATAATTTAGTTATGATTTAAGGAGGACTTAAAATGACTGTTGCAGAAGTGGGTAACATTGTTGAGTTTATGGATGGATTAAGAGGTCGTGTTGAAAAAATCAACGATAACTCTGTTATTGTTGACTTAACAATTATGGAAAATTTTAATGACCTTGATTTACCAGAAAAAACTGTTATTAATCATAAGCGATATAAGATCGTTGAATAAGAAGGTAAGTTATAATGAATAAAATCTCGAAGGCTTTAACTTGGTTTATTATAAGTTTCGTTATATTTCATCTCATATTATTTATCATGTGGGGCGAACACCAAGAATACTGGTATTTATATACAGGTATAATGTTAATTGCTGGTATAAGTTATGTATTTTATCAAAGAGATATTGAATCTAAGCGGCTGCTTACATCAATTGGTATTGGTATTATTACAGCAATTATTCTAATTATGCTTCAACTTTTATTCTCACTTATAACTTCTAATTTAAGTTATAGTTCATTAATTAAAGAAATAGCGAGAACGGGTGTCAATTGGAAATGGCAAATGTTAGTAACATTGCTTTTTGTCATTCCGTGCCACGAGTTATATATGAGAACTGTTTTACAAAAAGAATTAACACATTTTTCATTACCAAAATGGGCTGTTATTATAATAACTGCAGTTTGTTCTAGTTCATTATTCATCTATTTAGATAATTGGTGGATAGTGACATTTATATTTGCTGCTCAAGTGATATTATCGTTAAGTTATGAATATACTCGACGTATAGCAACAACATCTGTTGCACAAATTGTAGCTATTATATTGTTATTAATTTTCAATGCTTAAATAAGCTTTTCTTAGACGTTTTTGTTCTAAGAAAAGCTTTTTGCTTTAGAATAGCAATACGAAGATTCAAGGCATGCTTCATTATAGTGTATACATTTTTAACAGCAATTGGTTATTATCGAGTTTACATTTTAGCCAGTTTTTATTATTAATTTTTTTATAAAAATAGTATAATATTTTGTGAGCAAGTTGAATTGATGGTGGCTATCTGAGTAAAGGGGGTGGTGCCTATGGCATTACTTAACACTTTTGAAAGGAAAAGCCTATTGTGATATCTATTGCAAACGCATTACATTTAATGTTAAGTTTCGGTATGTTTATCGTAACTTTCATTGGTATAGTAGTCGCAATAATTAATTTAAACAATAAAAAATAACCATCATTTCAAAACTTTGACAAAGAATGATGGTTAAAGAAAAACTCATTTAGTCACCGTCTTTTTAACGGGCTCAATAGGCGACATGTTCCTGCATGTCGTCTTTTTACATTTTTATAGTAACATATCTTTTATTTAATTGTCTATTTTTATTAGATGTGTAACAAAATTTTGAAGTAGTTTTCGTATATTGCTTGCTAAACATGCCATATTTGTATGGAAAATCATACTATGATAGAAACCACTTATGATTCTATGGTAGTACTTATACATAAGTGATTTCTATTGAATATGTAATGAAGTTCATATATTAATATAACTTTCATTGGTATAGTAGTCGCAATAATTAATATAAACAATAAAAAATAACTATCATTTCAAAACTTTGACAACGAATAATGGTTAAAGAAAATCTCATTTAGTCACCGTCTTTTTAACGGGCTCAATAGGCGACATGCTGTTGTATCTCATCTATTTACGCACTGCACAATATAATAATAATACAATTAAACTTCGATGTACATTTAACATAAAGTAGTGGAAATGTTGAAAAGTAAATTCAGCTTGAAAATATTCAGAAAATTCTGTATAGTTTAAATAAAGAGATATAGATTAAATATAAAGAGGTGTTTTTTAAATGAAGAACAAAATTTTTGGCGCTATATTATATTTATCTTTAGCACTTGGATTATCAACAGCAGCTTATGCATCTAAAGAATACGCAGAAGGAGGCACTTGGAGTCACGGTGTCGGCAGTAAGTATGTTTGGTCTTATTATTATCATGGTCATAAAGGACATGGTGCAACAGCTATTGGAAAATACAGATCATTTAGTGGTTATACGAGAGCTGGTGTAAAAGCAAAAGCATCAGCTACTAAAAATAATTGGTGGGTCAATAGAGCATATTATAACATTTATTAAATACTAAATAATCATACAAAACAAACAACGCAAGAGGTACAACATGAAATGGTTCAAATTAATACTTGATGTTACAATCTTCATTCTAATTGCTATATTGTTATTTGTTTATACATATAAAGAAAACGAAGAAATATTGCCTGATACTAAATATCCTATAGCGGTAACTGACTGGAATAAAAAATATAGTAAAAATGAGATTTATAAACGTATAAATCAATTCGCTAAAAATGAGAATGTAGCAATCTATAAATCAACTTCAAATTATACAAATAAAAAAGTAGATAAAGATATATATGTATTTAATAAATCGAAAGCGACACCTATAACACCGTTTAACTCTAAATATAACATTCACTATATAAATGACAATGAATTATTAAAAAAGGATATCAAAGGGAGTTATTTTGTCAAAGACACAAATTTTGATGTGTCTAAATTTATAAATTTTTTAAAACAATATGGTGTTTCTGCTGAATCATACAAAGTAAATCATATGATGATTGCGGTAGGTGTCATTAAACAAATGAATTTAGTAGTGCCGTTATCCGCACTTTTAATCGTTTATTTTATATATTATATTTTCGAAAAAAACATTAACTTTAAAGGTTATGCGATTAAGTATTTAAATGGTTTTACATTAAGAAAAATAATTTTCGAGAAGTTTTCAATGAAATGTACGTATTGGTTAACGTTAATGATAACTCAAATTATTTTAACTACATGCATACTTTGGATATTAAACTACACAGGTAATTTAGATTTATTCATATTAAGATTAGTTCTTCTTTCAAGTCTTTTTATTTTAACGATTAGTGGTATTAATTTATGGACTTTTTTAATGTTATTAAATTTAAATATTGCCAACATGATTAAAGGTAAGCAGCACTTTAAAACGATACGTTTTATTAATACAGTTTGTAAAAGTATTCTTTTAGTACTAATATCTACCGTAATTATAGAAAATGCTAGCGTAATTAAAGATTTGAATAAAATAAAAGAAACTGAGAAATATTGGAATGTATTAGATGATTATTACACGATTGAATTTGCACCTTATCACGAAACGAAACAAAGTTTGATTGATAATATGGTCCGATCAGAGCAATTAGTAAAGGCTAGTGAAGCAGAAAATAATGCGATTTTATTCAAACCAAAGAGTGACTCCGCTGACAGTGACAACTTTTCGCCTGATGAGGGGAATGTAATATTAGTAAATAATCAGTTTTGGTCGATTTATCACAAGCAGTTTCAACCTGATATTCCGATAAAAAATCAAAAAAATAATGTCGAAGTAATTATTCCACAAAAGTTTCATGCAATGCGTAATGAAATCAATCAAACGTATCATTCATGGTTTGAATTTGTGCAAAATAAAAATAATAAAGAAAATAAGTTATCCATGCAGTTTATAAACACAAATGATTACCGAATTTTTACATTTGATGCACGAGATAGTCGTCATTTGTCATTTATAGATTCTCCAATCATTGTGAATGTTCAAGCCTCAGATTTATCCAATGATTTTTATTATGCCATGATAAGTCAAGGCGGATATTTATTCAAAAATTATGACGCGTTAGTAAAAAATATTGAAAAGTATCATCTTGATGGGGAAATCAGTGGAATAACTAATTATAAAGATAGCGTAATGGAAATCTATCATGAAAACAATCTGAAGTTAACAGTACTCATATTTTCACAAATCATTATTGCAATCATTTTAGTAATTATTATTTTATTTGATGTGAAATATTATTTTGAACAGCATCGAAAATTACTCGTAATCAAAAAACTATATGGCTATTCAACATTAAGAGCAAATTATCAATATTTATTAATAAATAATATTTTTGTTGTTTTTATTGGAATATTAACGAATGTATTTATAAATTCTCATTATTTAGTGATGATATTTGCGACAATTCTCGTAGTTCAAATACTGTTACAGTTTTGTAGCTTATATTATTTAGATAGACGTTTTAATGAAGTTATCAAGGAGTTTTAACTATGAAATTTATCATTGCAATATTATTAGGATTAATTATGGCTATTACTATTGCGTTCACAATTATACACCATCCAATACTTGATCGTTTTAATCCTTTCTTAAAAACGGAGTACAGCTTTGCCAAAGTACCAAAAGGTACGCAACAATATGTGAATATTACGGCTTATAGTGAAAAAGGGGAAAAACTTGATTATAAATTAACATTTAATGGATTCTCTCCAAGTAGAACATATGTCGAAATAAAGCATAAAGGCCAATATGTTATATCGATAACATATGTTGAAAGAGAGGAAACGCCAAAAGAGGTAAGACAAGAATGATAGAATTAAAAGATTTAACTATACAAAAAGGTAATACAAGTATTTTAAAGAAACTTAACTTGAAATTTCAATGTGGAAAATCATATGCACTTATTGGTAAAAGTGGTTGTGGAAAATCTACTTTATTAAATGCAATTGCTGGACTTGAAAAAATGGGGAAACAGCATATTTATTTTAATGGTCAAGAAGAACGATTCAAATCTAATTTTTATAGGGATAAGTTAGGTTATTTATTCCAAAATTATGGACTAATCGATAATATGACTGTAAATGAAAATCTAGAGATTGGATTAGCATATAAAAAAATAAGTAAGAAAGAAAAAGAACAATTAAAAATACGTTATTTAGAACAGTTTGGACTATATGATAGTTTAAAGAGAAAAGTTCATACGTTAAGTGGTGGAGAACAACAACGCGTTGCCCTAATAAGAATGATATTAAAAGATCCAACTATTATTTTAGCAGATGAACCAACAGGTGCATTAGATCCGAAAACTGGACAGTTGATCATTCAAACATTATTTAATTTAGTCGATGAAAATAAAGTACTAATTTTAGCGACACATGATATGGCTATTGCAAATCGATGTGATGTAGTAATTGATTTGGAACAGTTTAAAAATGTAGTATCTATGTGATGCAATAAAGTTATATTTAAAGCCAATCAAAAGGAATGTTGAAATGAACATGCCCAGTTGATTGGCTTTTTGTTATGCGTTGTTAAGTTATGAAAGTAACAACGGCAAACTGAAAAAAAGTAAAATAATAATATTTAAGACAAGCAATATTAAATGTAATTGATTTTTCGTTTTAATGTAACAAAAAACAATAACAAGTGATAACAGCAAAATGATGATTGCGCCAGGGAAGAACCATAATGCTGAAGCAGTGTACCAAATTATTGGCAACGCCATAATAATAAAAGATAAAAGACAGGAAATGATACCAATAATATTATATGTTCTAGTCAAAATTACACCTCCAATTTTATATTTAAAATGATATGCCTAAAACACTCATTTTAAATACATCATACAATAAAATTAAATTGTGCGATAGAAGAATTTGAAATTAAATTGAATTGTCTTTGGTGAAAATGTGATTTACCCTAAAGTGTATTTTTATACCACGAAGAAAAATGTAGCAAGTTCAGATAATTTTTGTTCTTTAAAATTTTGCGTAATATTATTGTTTTTATTATGCAAATAAATATAATAACAATATTTAATTATTGTATTTGTAGTTGATTAATAGCGTTACGAAGTATAAAATTATTTTGTAAAACAATTTTTTATTAAGAGGTGCGCTATGGAAAAGGGGATTTTCAATTACGATAATGCGAAAGTATTAAAATTAGATACAAACCAATTAAATGAAAATATAAAAGTCATTGATGATGTATTTAAAAATTATGAACAGTTAGAGCCAACTATAGAAATTGAAAATGGGAAGTCAGTTTTAAAATTAAATGGACATTTTATTGCGTCAATTATAGGACCATTAAATGTAAATAAACTTAATAATTTATATGTTGATGAAGATTTTTATCATACATATAACGAATTAATTGTTAAATATACTGAGGTAAAGGAATAATTATGATGAAAAAAGTATTTATGATGGTGCATGAGTTAGATGTCAACAAAGGCGGTATGACCTCTTCGATGTTCAATAGAAGTAAAGAGTTTTATGATGCGGACATTCCTGCTGATATAGTTACTTTCGATTATAAAGGCAACTATGATGACATTATAAAAACATTGAAAAAACAAGGGAAAATGGATCGAAGAACAAAAATGTATAATGTATTTGAATATTTTAAGCAAATATCGAATAACAAACATTTTAAGTCAAATAAATTGTTATATAAACATATTTCAGAAAGATTGAAAAATACGATTGAAATTGAAGAGAGTAAAGGCATTTCAAGATTTTTTGATATGACGACAGGAACATATATTGCCTACATAAGAAAAAGTAAATCTGAAAAAGTGATTGATTTCTTTAAAGATAATAAACGAATAGAACGATTTAGTTTTATAGGTAATAAAGTGCATATGAAGGAAACATTTAATGTAGATAATAAGGTTTGTTATCAAGTGTTTTACGATGAAAAGGGATACCCATATATTTCTAGAAATATTAACGCTAATAATGGCGCTGTAGGTAAAACTTATGTGTTAGTTAATAAAAAAGAATTTAAAAACAATCTAGCACTATGTGTTTACTATTTAGAAAAACTAATAAAAGACACTAAAGATAGTATTATGATTTGTGATGGACCAGGTAGTTTTCCAAAAATGTTTAATACAAAGCATAAAAACGCTCAGAAATATGGTGTTATTCATGTTAATCATCATGAAAACTTCGATAATACTGGTGCATTTAAAAAAAGTGAAAAATATATTATTGAAAATGCGGATAAAATTAATGGTGTAATTGTATTAACAGAGGCACAACGATTGGATATTCTTAAGCAATTTGATGTAGAAAATATTTTCACTATTAGCAATTTTGTTAAAATACATAATGCTCCAAAACATTTTCAGACCGAAAAAATCGTTGGTCATATTTCTAGAATGGTACCAACGAAACGAATTGATTTACTTATTGAAGTAGCTGAGTTAGTCGTAAAA
Source organism: Staphylococcus argenteus (assembly GCF_000236925.1). NCBI lineage: Bacteria > Bacillati > Bacillota > Bacilli > Caryophanales > Staphylococcaceae > Staphylococcus > Staphylococcus argenteus. The sequence goes on from NC_016941.1 coordinate 988,074, forward strand.
AAAGATAATGGTGTTAAATTTTATATATATGGGGAAGGATCTGTCAAAGATAAAATAGCTAAAATGATTGTAGACAAAAATTTAGAAAACAATGTTTTCCTTAAAGGCTATACAACGACTCCGCAAAAATGCTTGGAAGATTTTAAATTAGTCGTTTCTACATCTCAATATGAAGGCCAAGGTTTAAGTATGATAGAAGCAATGATTTCTAAAAGGCCTGTTATTGCATTTGATATAAAATATGGTCCTAGTGATTTTATAGGAAACAATGTAAATGGATACTTGATTGAAAACCATAATATCAATGACATGGCCGATAAAATTTTAAAACTTGTCAATGACGATGCGTTAGCAGCAGAATTTGGAACGAAGGCTAGAGCGTCTATCATTGAAAAATATTCAACAGAAACTATATTAGAAAAGTGGTTAAACCTTTTCAATCGCTAAATGAAAAAAGTTTGAGAGATAAAATAATGAAATGCTCCCTTCAAAATAGAAATTGAAGAGAGCATTTCACATGTTCAAGCCACAACAAAGTTAAATTGACAGCAATAGACAGAATAAAAACACACATGCAACAAACTTATTAAAAATAAAGTCAGGGGCCCCAACATAGAGAAATTGGGTTCCAATTTCAACAAGCAATGCAAGTTGGGGTGGGGCCCCAACACAGAGAAATTGGGTTCCAATTTCAACAGGCAATGCGAGTTGGGGTGGGCCCCAACAAAGAGAATTTCAAAAAGAAATTCAACAAATTTAGCGAATTAATCACACAAAAAAAGAGAGGATAAGCCTCTCATATAGTCTTTAATAAAACTGTAACCATTTCTTCCAACTATAACTACTGATACAAGCTAAGTTCATTACGATATGTATGATTTCGAATTCATAACCACTTACATATCCTCTTGTAAGTTTAAGTGTGAAGATTGAGCCTAACATAACACAAATATAAAATACATTAACATAAGGCGTTAAAAAGCCGATAATAAGTGCTAAACCTCCAACAACTTCACCAATTGACATTAATACTGCAATGGCAGGTGGTAAACCTAATGAACCTAAGAAATGAATTGTTCCATCTAAATCTACAAATTTCAAAGTTCCGTGTACTAAGAATGATGTTGCTAACATCCATCTAATTAAAAGCATTCCTAATTTCATATTTTCACCTCCAATTTTATTTTGTACTTAAAACATAGTCAAAATTATATTTGTAAACAACTCGAAAGTAAAGATTTTTTATAAAAATAATTATTAAATATTTATTAAATCTTCTTTTGTGTAGAGCAATTGTTGTAAAAAGGTGTTTAAGTAAGCAATGACTTTTTGTGCTTATAAATAAAAATTTATACATTATAGTCAGAACTTTAAAACTTAAACAATTTAACAATGAGAATGAACGACAGATTACAACAACACTTAATATTATCAACAACATTAAAAATTGATACATATTTAAATCATATCAACTATTTTTATATAGAATTAAGTGCAATGCAGTTATATAGAAGAATTAATTATAATGTTTTATAAGTAAAAATGATTACCATTTCATTAACTTATTTTTGTATTGAATGATAAAATTTATATATAGCGCGCTATATAATATGGTGGAGGTTAATGTGTGAGTAAGAAAGTTATTAGATTGATAGTTACTTTAATTGTTATAGTAATCATTGCTGCAGGATGCGGGAAAGATACAGATAAAAATGAAAAGGAAATGTTAACAATTAAAGATGCATTGGGGACAGAAAAAATTACGAAAAATCCTAAACGTATTGTCGTGTTAGAGTATAGTTTTGCAGATTATTTAGCTTCATTAAATGTAAAACCAGTGGGCATTGCCGATGATGGGAATGCTAAAAATATTACTAAAACAGTTCGAGATAAAATTGGAAAATATGAATCAGTTGGCTCTAGACCACAACCAAACCTGGAAATTATAAGCAAATTGAAGCCTGATTTAATCATTGCAGATGTTAGTAGACACAAAAAAATCAAGTCAGAATTAAATAAAATAGCACCGACAATTATGTTAGTTAGTGGTACTGGTGATTACAATGAAAATATAGATTCATTTAAAACGGTAGCAAAGGCAATAGGTAAAGAAAAAGAGGGCGAAAAAAGACTTGAAAAGCATGAAGAAATTTTGGCGGCAGTAAGAAAGAAAATCGAACATAGTTCATTGAAATCTGCTTTTGCCTTTGGTATTTCAAACACTGGGATGTTTATAAACAATGAAGATACATTTATGGGGCAATTTTTAATTAAAATGGGTATTAAACCTGAAGTTACGAAAGATAAAACTGCTCATATAGGTGAGCGTAAAGGTGGTCCATACATCTTTTTAAATAATGAAGAACTAGCAAATTTAAATCCTAAAGTTATGATACTTGCAACTAATGGTAAAACTGATAAAAATCGATCTAAATTTATTGAACCTAGTGTGTGGAATTCGTTACAAGCAGTTAAAGATCATAAAGTTTATGATGTGGATAGAAACAAGTGGATGCAATCAAGAGGGATTATTGCGAGTGAAAGTATGGCAGATGATTTAGAAAAAATCGTTGATAAAATAAAATAGAAAATTATAAAAACATAGTGTCGCTAAAATAACAAGCGACACTATGTTTTATTTATGTTGATTATCTGAAGAATGTGATGATTTACCTGACAATTTTTGTCGAATAAATTTAATGACATATCCAATTAGAATTGCTTTTGCAATTTTTTTGATGAATTGACGCATAGTTCAATACCTCATTTCCCTTAATGTTTATTTCTATATACCCATTTATAAATCATTTTTAAACCAATTATCTTAATAAGTTATTTTGGGAAAACAATATAGCCATCTTTATCAGCCTTTTTAGTAAAAATAATAATAATGGCGTGAATGATTGATATAATTGTAGGAATTCCTGTCCAGAAAAATAATAAATGTAACAAACCTTGACCAAATTTGTCAGCATAGAATTTATGAATCCCTAAACCTCCAAGAAATAACGCAACTATAACATAAATAGCTTTATTAACTTTCATACGCAAATCCTCCTTATTTATTATTTTACTTAATCTCACTTTAAAAACCAATCTTTCTATCATTGGGCAATTCAAAATTTCTGGAATTATAAGTATATCTTTTTTAAATAAGCTGTAATTTCTATATAATAAATATTAATAACATTTAAAGGGATGATATGAAAATGATTCGGCAAGCACGTCCAGGAGACCGATTTGAAATTGCAAAATTAGTTTATATGGTTTGGGAAGATATGGAATTGGATATGGTAAAAGCAGTGCCCAAAGATAAAATATTAACTGCAATAGAAAAAAAGCTGTGTTGATGTAAGATATCGTACATATTATGAGCATATATATGTTTATGAAGTTGATGGCAAAATAGCTGGTTGTATCATTAGTTATAATGGTAAATATGAATTGGAATATGAAAAAACATGGGAGCAGCTTAATTTACCTGAAGAGTTTCAACAATATGGGACACCACTACCTGTAAAAGAAGCAAAAGATGATGAATGTTATATTGAAACAATTGCAACATTTGAGAATTATAGAGGAAGAGGTATAGCTACGAAATTATTAACAAATCTACTTGAGTCAAACACAAATGTGAAATGGAGTTTGAACTGTGATGTTAATAATGAGGCAGCATTAAAATTATATAAAAAAGTAGGGTTTACATCTGATGGATATATAGAGCTTTACAAACATAAGTACCATCATTTAATTGTTAAATAAAAAAATCGACATATCGAATTTAAAATCGATATGTCGCGTAAAATCTTTCATTTAAATTCCAGCAAATATAGCACTAATATATATTCCTAATGCATATAGCACGCCAAAAAATGTGTTTGTTTTACCGGCAGCAGCCATTGCAGGCATCATTGTTGCTGGTGTATCATTCTTCTTGAAACGTCTGATAACCTTTACAGGCATTGGGAATGATAATAACGCAAGTAAGTAAAATAGTGAGCCTCCAGGCTTAACAATAATAGTTAGAACTATAAAAGCATAAGCGATAAAATACATAATTGCCATAAAGGCTAAAGATGCTTTTTTACCTAGTAATATTGGTAAAGTTTTACGACCGCTGGCTTTATCTTTAACACGGTCACGAATATTGTTAGCCATATTGATTAAACCGATTGTTATAACAATTGGAATACTTAACCAAATAGCATAATTTTGGATATTACCAGTTTGAATAAAGAATGCAATAACAATTATAAACATACCCATAAATACGCCTGAGAATAGCTCACCAAAAGGCGTCCAAGAAATTGGGAAAGGTCCACCTGTATATAGGTAACCAACTGCCATACATACTAATCCAACAGGTAACAACCAAAACGAAGTGTTAACAGCTAAAAAGATTCCTAATAAAGCTGCAACGATATAAAATGCAATGGCTAGGCGTAATACAAGTTGTGGGCTCATTCCATTACGTACTATTGCACCACCAATGCCTACGGATTCATGATCATCAAGGCCCTTTTTATAATCATAATATTCGTTAAACATATTTGTTGCAGCTTGAATAAGTAAGCATGCAAGTAACATGGCAACAAACAAAGTAATTTTGATATGATCTTCGCTACCAAGAAAATATATTTTAGATGCTGCGGTACCAACAAGAACGGGTACGACTGAAGCAGTTAATGTATGAGGACGCATTAAATGCCAATATTTCTTAACTGTAGAATATTGCTGATATTGATTACTCATTGAATACAAAACCTCTTTAAATCATATTTTTTATAACAAAGATATTTTAATAGAAAGTAGCACAAAGGTCAATTGACGTGAAAAATTGCAAGATAAGTTTAAGCAATTCTTGTAACACAATTATCCAAAAATGATACAATATAATAATGAGTGAAAAAAGACGAAGAAAGAAGTGAAATGGATGGCTACGGGCGTAACAGAGGACGATATTGTCAAAGAGATATATGACAGCTCTAAGGAATGGGTTTCAGTTGAAGTGAAATTATCACAGTCGCTAGACCCGAGCACATTATTTCATCTCACTGACAATGAGGCAGGAGATCGCTTTTATATGCGTTTGAATGATAATCAAACGTCATATTTTGGTTATAAAGCAATTCAATTATTTAAAAATAATTTTAAAAATAAACAATCTATTTTTAGAGAATGGGAAAAATTAAAGCACGAAATTGCATTTATTCATCCACAATCGGGAAGACATCATCTTCGAATTGTTGGAGGATTTCAATTTTCAAGTCATAAGTCTGATGATGAATGGCGTGAATTTGGATTAAATCATTTCGTTTTACCAGAAGTACTCATTACTACAGAGGACGAGGGTACATTTTTAACATATACAGTACAACGTGAAAATTTTGACATGGATTCATTCAAAGCGTTAGTTGAATTTTTTAATAATGCAATTGAAATAGATGTCGAAGATCAAAATGGGGAAATTATTCGTAACGAAGATATTTATAAAGATGACTGGCGTCAACTTGTTGAAGAAGCAATTGAGTCTATTAATAAAGAAGAAAAAATTGTGCTTGCTCGTAGACGATTAATTAAGTTTGATAAAGATATTAGTATTCCGTATATATTAAAACAGGCTTTTTCTAAAGAAAAAAATAGTTATATATTTTTATTAGAATCACAAGATTCAATTTTCTTTTCACAAACACCAGAACAATTGCTTAAAGTTAATAATCGAATTTTATCGACAAAAGCAGTTGCAGGTACAATTAAACGATCACATAACGAAGAAGAAGATAAAAAACATGTTGAAGCCTTTTTAAAAGATAATAAAAACTTAGTAGAACATCGATTTGTTGTAGAGAGCATCTTACATGATATTGAACCATATATCACAGAATTAGATTATGATAAGACACCTAAAATTCTTAAAAATGATCACTTATATCATTTGTATACTGAAATAAAGGCACCTTTAAAAGACGATTCATATATCGGTTTAATAGACAATTTACATCCAACACCAGCTTTAGGTGGTTATCCTAAAGCCTTTGCAATTGATTTTATTGAGCAAAAAGAATTTGGGACAAGAGGGTTATACGGTGCACCGGTTGGTTATATAGATATATATGATGATTGTGAGTTTATTGTAGCTATACGTTCGATGCTCATAAAAAAAACACAAGCAACATTATTTGCTGGGTGCGGTATTGTTAAGGATTCTGATCCAGACAGTGAATTAGCAGAGACGAATCTTAAATTCTCACCTATGATGAATGCATTAGGAGTCGATATGAATGGGAAATCATAAAGAAGCATTAACTAAGCAAGTATATACATTTGCATCTGAACTTTATGCTTATGGAGTAAGGGAAGTAGTCATCAGTCCGGGGTCACGTTCAACACCGCTTGCACTTGCATTTGAAGCACATCCAAATATTAAAACGTGGATTCATCCTGATGAAAGAAGCGCAGCATTTTTTGCAGTAGGATTAATCAAAGGTAGTGAAAGACCTGTTGCTATTTTATGTACTTCAGGCACGGCAGCAGCTAACTATACACCAGCCATTGCTGAAAGCCAAATTAGTAGAATACCATTAATTGTATTGACGAGTGATCGACCACATGAATTAAGAAGCGTTGGCGCACCTCAAGCAATTAATCAGGTTAATATGTTTAATAATTATGTGAGCTATGAATTTGATATGCCACTAGCCGATGATTCTAAAGAAACAATTGATGCAATTTATTATCAAATGCAAATTGCTAGTCAGTATTTGTATGGACCACATAAAGGACCAATTCATTTCAATTTACCATTTAGAGATCCATTGACACCAGACTTAACGACGACGGATTTACTAAAGTCAGAAATAAAGATTTTGCCACATTACCAAAAATGTATAAATGCAACAGCATTAAAAAATATTTTAAGTAAGCCAAAAGGTCTAATTATTGTAGGCGATATGCAACATCAAGAAGTTGATCAGATTTTATCATATTCAAAAATGTATGATTTGCCGATTTTAGCGGATCCACTAAGTCATTTAAGAAAATTTGATCATCCAAATGTAATCAGTACGTATGATTTATTGTATAGAAGCGGTTTAGAATTAAATGTCGACTTTGTTATACGTGTAGGTAAACCGGTCATTTCTAAGAAGCTGAATCAATGGTTAAAGAAAACGGAAGCATTTCAGATTTTAGTCCAAAATAACGATAAAATCGATGTATTTCCTATAGCACCAAATATTTCTTATGAGATTTCTGCGAATGATTTCTTTAGATCTTTAATGGATGATACAATAGTTGACCGAAAAGATTGGTTGGAATTATGGCGACATCTTGAGAGGAAAGCGCGTGTTGAGATTAACCAGTACCTTGAACATGCTACCGATGAAAGTGCTTTTGTTGGGGAACTGATTAATAAGACGTCAGATGCAGAAGCTTTGTTTATAAGTAATAGTATGCCGATTAGAGATATTGACAATTTATTGTTAAATAAAAATATTGATATTTATGCTAATCGTGGTGCAAATGGCATTGACGGTATTATTTCAACTGCTCTTGGAATGGCAGTACACAAACGTATAACATTATTAATTGGTGATTTATCTTTCTATCATGATATGAATGGACTATTAATGTCCAAATTAAATCATATTAACATGAATATTGTATTGTTGAATAATGATGGTGGTGGTATTTTCTCATATTTACCACAAAAAGATAGTGCTTCAGATTATTTTGAACGCTTATTTGGCACGCCTACAGGTTTAGATTTTGAGTATGCTGCGAAGTTATATGATTTTGGCTTTAAGCGATTTAAACATATTTCAGAATTTAAAAATGAAAAATTATCAAATGAAGATTCGACAATTTATGAAATGATTACAAATAGAGAAGTTAATTATGAGCAGCATCAAATTTTATATAAGAAATTGAGTGAAATGATTCATGCTACATTATAAATTTTACGAAGCGAAAGTCGATACGTCTCAAATATTAATATTGTTACATGGATTTCTAAGTGATAGTCGTACTTATCGTGACCATATAGAAACTTTCACTAATGCTTGTCATGTTGTGACTATAGATTTACCTGGGCATGGTGAAGATAAATCACCCACTGATGTTGATTGGAGCTTTGATTATATTACAGCATCATTAGATCAAATTTTAGAACAATTTAAAGATAAATCGATTTCAATGCTTGGTTATTCTATGGGGGGACGTGTTGCATTGTATTATGCATTACATGGTCGAATTAAATTATCGAAACTTATTTTAGAGAGTACATCACCTGGAATTAAGTTAGAAGCGGATCAAATAGAGCGACGTCTTATAGATGAAGCACGAGCAAAAGTATTAGAAATCGCAGGTATAGAAGTCTTTGTAAATGATTGGAAAAAATTACCGTTATTTCAAACACAATATCAATTATCTGAGGATAAACAACTTCAAATTAGAGAACAACGGCTATCTCAATCACCAATTAAAATGGCAAAAGCATTAAGGGATTATGGTACAGGTCAAATGCCTAATTTATGGTCACAAATAACTGAATTAAAAATGCCAGTATTAATCTTAGCAGGTGAGTATGATGAAAAGTTTGTACAAATAGCTGAAAAAATGGCAAATTTAATTTCGAATAGTAAATGTAAATTATTTTCTGCAGTAGGACATACAATTCATGTGGAAGATAATGTTGAATTTGATACAATGATATTAGGATTTTTAAAGGAGGAGCAAAATGACTAACAGACAATGGGAAACACTTAGAGAATATGATGAAATTAAATATGAATTTTACGAAGGGATTGCTAAAGTGACGATAAATCGTCCTGAGGTACGCAATGCATTTACGCCAAAAACAGTTGCTGAAATGATTGATGCATTTTCACGTGCACGTGATGATCAAAATGTTTCAGTTATCGTATTAACAGGTGAAGGTGATTTAGCATTCTGTTCTGGTGGAGATCAGAAAAAACGTGGCCATGGTGGTTATGTAGGAGAAGACCAAATTCCTCGCTTAAATGTATTAGATTTACAACGCTTAATTCGTATCATTCCAAAACCGGTTATTGCAATGGTAAAAGGTTATGCAGTAGGTGGCGGAAATGTACTTAATGTCGTATGTGATTTAACAATAGCTGCTGATAATGCAATCTTCGGCCAAACTGGACCTAAAGTAGGCTCATTTGATGCAGGTTATGGTTCAGGATATTTAGCTAGAATCGTTGGACATAAAAAAGCACGTGAAATCTGGTACTTATGTCGTCAATATAATGCACAAGAAGCATTGGATATGGGCTTAGTTAATACAGTTGTACCTTTAGATCAAGTTGAAGACGAAACAGTTCAGTGGTGTAAAGAAATTATGAAACATTCACCAACAGCTTTACGTTTCCTTAAAGCAGCTATGAATGCTGATACTGATGGTTTAGCTGGATTACAACAAATGGCAGGGGATGCAACTTTACTTTATTACACAACTGATGAAGCTAAAGAAGGTCGCGATGCGTTTAAAGAAAAACGCGATCCTGACTTTGATCAATTCCCTAAATTCCCATAAGTTATTTTGAAATTAAATTTAAGTCACTTGAGTTGCTAATTGGCGACATCAAGTGGCTTTTTTAATATTATTTGAAGGATAGTATGAGTAGAGAGTGTGACAGAAATCAATGTTCTAGGCACTACAATGTATTTTAGCGGGGCGCCAACACAGAGAAATTGGAACCCCAAATTCTACAGACAATGCAAATTGGCGGGGCTCAACATAGAAGATGCCGGAAAGTCAGCTGACATTAAAGTGCAAGTTGGCGGGGCGCCAACACAGAGAAATTGGGACCCTAAATTCTACAGGCAATGCAAGTTGGGGTTGGGGCGCCAACATAGAGAATTTCAGAAAGAAATTCTACAGGCAATGCAAGTTGGGGTTGGGGTTGGGGCCCCAACACAGAAGGTGACGGAAAGTCAGCTTACATTAATGTGCAAGTTGGGGTAGGACAGCAAGAATGAAATACTTGTTCTTTAGACATTAGTATTTCTTATACATGAGTTTTACTCATGTATTCCTATTTTTAAGTACACATTAGCTGTGGCTAATGTGTAAGAATCACTAAATAATAAATCACTAGTTGTTCTTTATTATCCTACTCCCTTTATCATTAGCAACAGTTTAGTCACAACAGAGAGTTTTGATAAATAAAAACGGGCTGGTGAGAAATTTAATTCTCTCCAACCCGCTAATGTATATATTAAATCATTTATTTTAAATTAATCTTTCATATAATATTGGTCTTGAAGTCCCAATGCCATCTTCAGATGAAGTTTGCATTAATATATGTTGTGAATCATCATAATCTAGAATATAAATGATTTGATCATGGTGTAAGGGTGAAAACTTAATTCTTTGATGGGCAGTATCAATAAAAAGTATACGATATTGATTTTGACTTGTATTATCACCATGTCTAATACAAATTGTTTTTTGTAATTGATGATTACTCCAATTACCAATGAATAAATTTATATTATTTTGTTCAAGGTGAGTCAAATTCGATTTGTCATAAATGAAATTTATAAATTGTAATTGATACATCGTTTTACCTACCTTTAACCAATATCAGTAACATTTTTTAATAACCGATCATTGAACCATACCAGTTGTAATCGCGGTTGAATGATAAGTGTAATAGACTAGAGTCAGCATCTTGAATTGACACTTCAGTATCCCAAGGATTCCAATAGATGATTTTTTCTTGGTCATTAATTTTAGCGTTACCTACAACTGCAAGAGCATGACCTAAATGCGGATCATTAGGATTTTGAGATACGCTTTGTGCAAGAATCATAATACCTACATTATCTTTAGTAAGTTGGTCAACTTGATTATATGATGGGACACCTTCTTGATAGTGAATATCTCTACCTTGTGATTTTCCAAATTCAATCATTTGATTAGGGAAAGTTGAACAATTTACAAGTTCTTCTTCACTCACATTTGGATATAATGTGCGCATAATATCATGTGCATTATAAGTGTCTGTGTTTTTAGTTGCATTTAATAATGCTGCCATACTGAAACCAGCACACCAAGTATTATCGAATTGTTGCTCTCTAATTTTGAAGTTTTTTAAAGTGTTTTCATATTGAACTTGATCCTCTTCATTTTGGATAGTTTCACTTTCTTCAATTTTAGAAGGAGTAACTGTTGCTTTCAAATCTTGTTTCAATTGTGGTGAAACAGTTTTACTACTTTCTTTTTCTTTTATATTATTAACTAAAGGCGTTGCTTTTACTAATCTAACTTTGCCATCTTCCTCAAAGTAAAAACCTTTTTCATCAGTAAGAACTGTGATATTAGTGTCTTTATCTTTAATTTCGTTTAATTCTTTAGCAATAAAGTTTGAAATTTTTACGCTATAATTTCTATCATCTTTTGATTTGTTTAAATCATCTTTGTTTTTAGGGCTTAATGTTAAAATGTAGACAATTTTGCCATCTTTTATGACTGGATAATAATAACTATTATCTTCCTCGCCATTAAATTTATATATTTTAAAAGCTTCACCAAGTTCGTATTTACTAGATTGTGTATTGTTTTGTTTATCTAAAGCTTTTGCATAACCAGAAAATTGTTGATGTGCTAAATCGTCAACTTTTTGTGGTACTTTATCACTTTTAACTTTGATTTCTAATTGCTTAGATTGTGAATCAGCTTTTGCATTATTGTTATTGGCAAATGCGCCTAGTGATAAAATAAGCAAGGAAATAAGAGCAATGCTTATAATATTGAATATTCTAGTTTTACATGAATTATTCATATAATAACCTCCTTTAGAGTCAAAATTTTATGCGTTGGAAAGTCTTTACTTCTATTATTATCAGTACTAATCAAGATTTAATTTATGCTGCATCTGGATTATCTGAGTTATTGTTATCGCCATTATCAGGGTTATTAGGTTGGTCAGGGTTGTTAGGATTGTCTGGGTTGTTAGGTTGATCAGGGTTGTTAGGTTGATCTGGATTATTTGGATTGTCTGGGTTATTTGGTTGGTCAGGATTATTGTTATCACTATCTGCAAAGTGAATATCTTGAATATTTTCTTTTAAGAAGTTACGTACATTTTCATTAATAAATACTGCGCCGTTAAATTCATTTGGCACGCCACCCCAATGAATTCCAATAACTTCATTTTTGTCGTTGAATACTGGTGAACCAGAGTTACCGCCAGTAGTACTTAAGTCATATTGCATTGCTTCGCCTTTTAAGTAAGTGATTTTTCCTTTACTTTCCCACATAGTCGCTACAGGTTTGTCTCCAGGATAACCAGTTACAGTAATTGGTTGGTTAACTTGTGTTTCTGCATTATTGCTCATTGTCGCTGGTTTAACTACTTCGCCGATATGTTGGTTCTTGTCATTTGGAGAGAATTTAACAATAGCTAAATCGCCTTCACCAGTATATTTAGTTATTTGTTCAGCTCTGAAACCACCGTTTGGATAATTATCTTGGCTTTTTGCAGAAGGGAAAGCTGTTAAAGCTTGAGGGTTACCATGTGTAGCGTCTACAACGTGTTTATTTGTTAAAAGTGTATCTTTACCTACTACTACACCTGAGGCAATAAATGTTCCAGTAGCTGATTCAACTTGAATAAAAGTAACAGGTGCATAATGTCCGTTAGTCGTATCTTCAATTTGATGACGGTCATTATTTGGTAAGATAACATTTGCATGTTCGCGTTGTTCAATTGGTTTCAAATTATTACCTTTTTGAATCTTAGGTGATTGTTGCTTATCTGATTGCGTCTGTTTTGCATGAGAATCTAGGGAATTAGAAGATAACGCATTTGCTGATGGGGAATTAACAAGAGTCAATGTTGTCAAAGTTGCAACTAATAAAGAACTAACTTTCAAAAATTTACCTTTCATTTAAAAACCTCCAAAAAAATTATTTACAAGATAAATATAACACTAAAAGTTTTTAAGTCAATAAGAATATATAAAAAAATTAAAAAGTTTTTGTAAAGATTAGTGTTTACAAAAACTTTAAAGTAATTATAATTGAATTGTATTATACTTTATTTGGTTGAGTGAAATTAGTAGGGTGATTAATTGTTTGCATTTCCCCAATCAAAAAAATATGAATGGAGTTGTATAAAAAACAAAGTAATAGTAGGAAAGAGGAATGTTAATTTTAAATACTTTAAAATTTATAAAGTGAAATGGAATGTCTGATTTTGAAGTTATGTACTCTGCATAAAGTCAGATTTTTAGTTCAACTTTTGAAAGTAACATCATTTTTAAAGACTGAATTAAGTCTTTTATGATTGAAAATATATCACTGAAAAAAAGCAGTAGATGTTAAAGTATAAAAAAGGGGAGATATATGGTGAAATGAAAAAATGAAAACTGAACGTAACATTTTTAAATTCAATAACATAACGTCCAGTTCCTATAATTAATTTATTTAGTATTCAAAAATTGTGAGAGTCTGTTTATACCTTCTCTTAAAACATCCATTTCATAAGCATAAGAAATTCTTACAAATCCTTTACCAGCATCTGTAAATGCAGAACCAGGAACAATAGCTAAATGTACACTTTCTAATAAATCAACGCAGAATTTGAAATCATCATCTGTTATATGTTTAATACTTGGAAAAATATAAAAGGCACCTTCAGGTTGTGCAGTAATGTTAAAACCTAATTTTGTTAATTCAGAGACTAAATAATTTCTACGTTCAATATAAGCTTCGTTCATGTATTTAGGTGATTCTAATCCTTCCTTAAGTGCAGCTATACAGGCTATTTGAGCAGGTACGTTTGCACAAATACAATTATACGCATGCATAAATGTTAATTTTTCTATTAAATATTCAGGACCTAATAAAAAGCCAATACGTATACCAGTAGCTGAGTGAGACTTACTTAGCCCTCCAATTAGTAACAATTGGTCACGAATATCTTCAAATTCGGCAAATGATACATGCTTTCCACTAAAAGTATTTTCCGCATAAATTTCATCACTAATGATGAATATTGGATAATGTTTTAAAAGATTTACTAGATCTTCTACTTCATTTCGTCTCAATACAACACCGGTTGGATTTGTAGGATAGTTTAATAAAATGGCTTTTGTCCTAGGTGTTATATGTCTTTCTATGGCATCAGGTGTAATTTTGAATTGTGTTGTTGTTGTATCAATATAAATAGGTATTCCACCTAGCACTTCAATCAATGGAATATAGCCAGCATAAATTGGACCAGGTATTAGAATTTCATCGCCAGGTTCAATGATTGAACGTAAAGCTGTATCTAATGCCTCACTTGCACCGTTCGTAACAATAACTTCTTCCGGATCATAATAAAATTGATATCGATTTTTAAAGTATTGACTAATTGCTTCTCGTGTTTCTAGCAAGCCTTTATTGTGTGAATACGTTGTCTTATTATTTTCAATTGCATTAATATATGCTTGTTTAACCACGTCTGGCATAGGGAAATCAGGTTGGCCAATAGTTAAATTAATACAGTCATCAAGGTCTTTCATACGATTTGAAAACTGACGTATGCTTGGCGCTCTTAAATATTTAGAATTTGAATTTAGAGAAAGTTTCATCATGACACCTCAAATATAAATCATATATTGTCTAAAAATTTAGAAATTAATAATATCATAACATATTTTTTAAAGGGAAGAGATTAAATTACATTGTCGATTTTAAAATAAGTAAGGAGTTAAAAGTCATATTTATCTTTGATATTTTAATTTTGTTGTGCATGAGAGGAGCGTTATTCTAATTGAAATAACTAATGTTCTTTTAAGGTAAAATATGCTTTTGAAATAGGCAAACGTTATACCTTTAATTGTTTGCGCGTAATTCAACATAGAATTATATTTTCGTGCAAGTGGAATAGGTATTATATAGAGAGGAGCTTAAAGTAGTAAAATACCCCATCACCAGAACTGAAAATAAGTCAGCTTACATTAGTTTTAACAGTTGAATTAACTGATGTGACCTTATTCAAGATGATATATCATCAAATATTCTATTAAAGAAAATGATACGTTTAATTGATGAACAATAATCGAAAAGCATCATAAAATAAAGTGTTGAAAAAATAAAACTGCAGGGTGTGGGATAGAAATGGTAAAGAACTACTAATAATTTATTATATTGTGGTTCTTGATCCTGGAACATAAAGTTCTTAGGCAAAGTAAAAAAGCTGATTTCTATTAATTGTTTGTTAGAAATCAGCTTTTTTGAAATGGAAGCGCATCGTTAATAAGTCAACATACTTCCAATTTAACATTTTAGAGTCTAGGACATTGATTTATGTCCCAGACTCCACTGCTTTTTGGAATTTACGAATTAAGAACTCTTGAATTGAGATGGTTTTTGTAGGTTAATGATTGGATTCGTCCATTTACAAATAAAGTTTGTCGACAAGACATATACAATCACAACAGAAATACTAATTAAAAATATATAAGTCATCATGGATATAGGCTTATCAAATGGATACCATTCAAATCCTCTGACAATACCAATTATTAGACCGTGCAATAAATAAATATAAAGCGTACGACTACCAATATATGTGTAAAATTGTTTCTTTTCAGGAATTAAATTTAAAAATGCAGTCATTGCAATTAAAATAATAGCGTATAATATCAGCCTTTTAAAAGGACTAAAAATACTTTGTCCTTCATGTTCAAGGGAAGTATATGGTGAACTTCCTAGTAACCAATCGGCATTAATAGGATGAATCACATAAATCACATAAAATATGATAAACGTAATGATAGATACTGGTATAAGTTTCTTACTTTTGAATATATTTGTTTGTTTTCTAGTGAAAATAAAGCCAATATAAAATATTGGAAAGAACACAATTGTTCGTGAAATGCTTAAGTAACTATCTATGTTTTCTGAAAATCCAGCGGCAATAGAAATTATAATTGAAACAGTTAATACTTTATATGGACTAAATCTTCTTACGATAACTAAAATAACATGGAAGAAAAATAAAGTAATTAAAAACCATAGTGCAAATACTGGATTGAATGGATCGAGTTGTAACTCATCGCTCTTACCTGTTAGAAAATAGTATATTGAAAAGAATGCAAAGAATATCATATAAGGTACAAGTAATCGTTTTGCAATTTTTTCTAAATAATAGGGTTTATCAATATTTTTAGCAAAATAACCAGATATAAATAGAAATGTTGGCATATGGAAACTGTAGATAACTAAATATAGAGCAGATAAAAATTTATCTCCGCTAGTATAAGGTTGTAACATATGTCCAAATACGACTAATAGTATTAAAATTGCTCTTGCGTTGTCAAAAAAGTAATCTCTCTCTTTTAATGAAGTCATATTTTTTCTCCTTTATGTCAATGAGACTCTTACTAATTTATTATATTTTGTATTAGTTATGCAACAAATTTGTCTATTGTGTCGATTAGTATTGTAAAATTTATAAAAAAAGCATATAATATTATAAATAAAATGTAGTGGAGTAGAACAACATGTATAAACAACTTGAAAAACTTATTACACTGACGAATAACGACTTAAACCTAGTGAATAGACGATTTGGGCAACGTACGGATATTACATCAGAACAATTAGAACTTCTCCGTATATTATACAACTTCGACCGCTTATCACAGTATGATTTGACGATGAAGATTAGCAGAGAACAATCTATAGTTTCAAGATGGATTAAGAAATTAGTGTTGAAAGGGTACATTACGAGTCAACAATCAAGTGAAGATCTTAGATGCAAGGAATTAATCTTAACAAATCAGGCACGAGATTTAATTTCTCAAATAAATAAAGCACGCTGTGAATTGATAGAAGCAAGATGTCAATGTTTATCAGAAGGCGAATTAGATAACTTGAATCAACTTCTTGATAAGTTAAATCAGCGACGTATTTCATTGTAATATGACAAAGACATTTACATAATCAAGTAGACAGGAAAACATAATCAATTGAATAAGGTATTACGAGCAAAAATGGCGGCGGTTGTTAAAATTGATGGATGATAAACAATCGCCGCCTTTTTTGCTTGTGTATGTAATGTATGAGGATGCTAGTGTGTGGTTATTGACATTGGTGTAGAGGCTAATGTCGATATTTTTGTGTATCATTTGTAAATGATATAAATTTTGACTTATTTTTATATGTTTATGAGGATAAAATGTGTCTGCTTGATGTCATGTTTAATTGTCGGCAATTTCACAACCGTTTTGTGACCATTTGTACTATTGTGTCTATATTCAAAGTATAAAAAAGGATCAAAGGTCATCCGCCCTCTGCTCACATTAGTAAGCGGGGTGGGGATGACTTTTGATCCTAAATTTGTTGTGGTTTATTTATATTGTGGGATGTCGAAGTATTTGCCGACTTCGCCGATTTTATCGTAGTAACCTTTGATGATTTTAGCGTTAATGTTTGCCCAATCTACATCTGTAGCATATTGGTGTGTACCTGGATGTGCAGGATTCCATCTCATTTTGTAAAGGGTATTTTGACCAGCTTTTACATATGAGTTGCCAATGAACTTAGCACCACCAATGATTGCTTTAGAAACTGTGTCCCAACCAGATTGTTTTGCATATTTGATACCTTCACGTAATGGATCGTTATCATACGCTGCGATACCAAATACATTATGGAATTTTGTTGCAGTATTAGTTACAACTTTATTGTTAACTACATCTGCGCCTTTTGCTAATTGAGAAGTACCATTACCAGTTTCTAATAGTGCGTGTGAAATTAGGTAAACTTCATTAATACCATACATTTGAGCTGCTTTATTGAACGCAGCACCTTGATTTTCTAATACGCCTTTACCTTTTAAGAACTGATTGATTTTATCAACAGAAATATTTTGTGGTTGGTCTAAGCGTAAAAATTGATATTTAAGTGCAGGATCTTGAGCTAAACGTTTTGTATCCATAGCATGTTTTACATCGTTAAAATTAGCATCTGTCCATTTACCAGGAACACGTTGTACTTGTGGTTTATATTGTAAACCAGCTTGTAATTGAGCTACTTGGTTTAATGTCATGCCTGTTTGGTTATATTTAATCAATTCTTTAGCTAAATCAGTTGATTTAATCCATGCTAGCTTACCGTTAGCTAATTTACCATAGTACCAAGTTTGCCCATTAATGACTTGTTGTTTAACAACAGCAAATGGTTGCTCGTTGAATGCTTTTAATGAGTATTTTGCATTATCCGCATTTGGCGTTACATAATAGTATCCATTACCATTTTTAATTACATATGTGTAATTGTAATCTGTTGCTTTAGAATTTGTAGGTTTAACAGCAGTAGGGGCTGTTAAATCTTTAACATTTACCCAACCAGTACGGTTGTTGATTGTACCGTATAAATAAACATCGTTTCCTACAGATACTTGTTTCGCTGCATTAAATGTACCTTGTGCAATATTATTGCCTGGTAAAATGACTTGGTTTTTAGTACCCCAAGGTACCATTGATAAGCCACTATTTGATTTATTTACAGTGTATTTTTGAGAAGTTTTAACTTCTGTACCTAAGTTTTGCATATTTAAGTCTTTTACATTGAACCAACCTAATGGGATGTTATGACTTGAATTATTTAAAAGTACATACGTTTCATTACCATGCGCACGTTGTTTTGTTACATAGAATGTACGGTCTGCGTATTTAGCGCCACTTTTAGCTGTTTTTTCATAAACAGAAGCACGAATACCTGTATTGTTTGCTTTAACTTGAGCAATCTTGCTAACCGTTTGAGTTGTTTGCGTTGCTTGTGGTTTAACAACAGAATAAGCTTTTACAGCTGTTTTTGGTTGTGCTACTGCTTTTTTAGGTGCAGCAGGTACAGCTAAATATGCTTTACTTACCCAACCAGATTTACCATTGACAGTTCCATATAAATAGATAGATTTATCAATTTGTTGTTGCTTTGTAGCTTTGAAAGTTTGGTTTCCAGAACCAGTTACTGAGCCTGCTTCTTGTTTATAAGTACCCCAAGGCACTGAATATAACTTAGTACCAGGTTTAACTGTATATGTTTGCATTACACTTTCAGGTGATTTTGCATTGTTATAAACGACATCGCCTTGTTTAACCCAACCAATTAATGTTGGACTATTATAATCTTTAACTAAGTAGAATTTGTTTCCACCTAGACTAGCTTCTTTAGTTACAGCAAATGTTTTTTGTACTTCTTTAGTTGGCTTGCCAGTTTTATCATAAACAGTTGTGAATAAACCATTATTTTTAGAATTAATTTGAGCAACACCATTTAAAGCTGAAACTGTTAATTTATTATTAGTTGTAGGCGTAGTAGGTTTAGGTGTTGGTGCAGGCGTAGGTTTAGCAATATCAACTAAATATGCTTTACTTACCCAACCAGATTTACCATTCACAGAGCCATATAAATAAATTGATTTATCAATTTGTTGTTGCTTAGAAGCTTTAAATGTTTGGTTTCCAGTACCAGACACACTACCAGCAACTTGTTTAGATGTACCCCAAGGTACTGTGTATAACTTAGTGCCAGGTTTGATTGAATATGATTGATTAACATTTACAGGTGTTTTAGCTGTATTGTAAACAACGTCGCCTTCTTTTACCCAACCAAATTTGTTACCAGAATTATAATCTTGAACAAGATAGAATTTTTGGTTTCCTAATGTAGCTGTTTTTGAAACAGCAAATGTTTTTTGAACTTCACTAGTTGCTTTACCTGTTTTGTCGTAAACAGTAGTATATAAACCACTATTTGTTGGTTTAATTTGAGCAACACCATTATTTGCAGCTACTGTCAATTTACCTGTTGTAGGTGTTGACGGTGTAGATGGCTTAGTTGGTGTAGTAGGGGTAGTTGTTGATTGTGTACCCCAAGGCGCTACTTTGCCCATTTTAATTAAGTACTTTTCATTAATTAGGTCATATAATTGATCGTAACTATAGTTGTGACTTCTTAAATAACCATGTGGGTCAGCGTGGTCAGTACCACCTAAATATTTACTTACAGCATAGTGTGTCCACACTGTACCTTTTCCATCATATTCCGCACTATCTGGTTTTAAACCGTAGTATTGTAATTGTGTTGCCGCATAATCTGCATAGTTGTTCATTGAACGTGCGAATGAAGCGTAGTCATGCGTATGCACGATTTCAACATTGATAAATCTAGGGTTACCAACAGCACCTACACCCCAAGATAAATAATCTGTTGGTGCAGTTTCGACAATACGATTACCATCAACAAATGCATGAACAAATGCATTTTGATAATTGTTTTTCATATAACTGATTTCACCATTGATTGTAGAGTTATCATTCGCTGTATCGTGTACAACGATACCTTCTGGACGACCAACACCATTACGATAAGCATATTTAGGGAAGTAAGATGTGTAATCTTCTTCAATCTTAGGTGCTTTTAAGTTATTTTTACGAATGTAGTCGTTAATAGATGAGTTTACTTGTGGTTTATATTTAGGTAAGCTCGTTTTTGGTGCAGCAGCAGCTGTTCTAGGTTGTGCAGTAGCACTAAATGTCGTTACTTTAGGTGTTGTAGTAGCCGCAGTTTTTGGTGCTGATGTAGTTGTTGCTTTTGGTGCAGCTGCTTTATATTGCGTATTTAGAGCAGCTGGTTTTGCTGCAGATTTAATTAATTCTGGGTTAATTTCAGCATTTGTATTTGTAGTTGTATCATCTTCATCATCAACTAAACTATAACCAGCACTTGTAACATTCGTATTAGCTTTAGGCGTTGTAGTACTTGTTGATTTAGCAACAGGTTGTACTTTATTTGTCGTAGTTGATTTAGTTGCACTTGTGTCACCATTTACTTGTGTAGTATCAACTTTTGTATTTACTTGTGTATTTGTTGTTTTGCTTGCTGCTTTCGGTTGGACAATTGCAGGGTCTTGATATACTTGTGTGCCTGAGATGTTTTGCGTTGGATTTTTTACCTCAGCTTTTGCTTGTTCTGTTGTTGCTTTAACTTTATTACTATCTAAGACATTTTTATTAGCAGTTTGATCTTGAGTTGTTTCAGCTGCTTGTACTTGATGCGCAGTGACTGCTGAACCAACAAGTGTTAATGCAACCATTGATGGTAGTTTGTAATTGAATTTTTTCGCCATTCTATTTATTACTCCTAACATTTATTAATTTTAATAACATTATAGTACCTGTTTTATAGACCTGTGCGTATTTAACCAATTTGTAATATACTTTTAATTTACATTTTTCCTTTAAAAACAAGAAATAATTTAAGAATCTCAATGGTGACGTGATAGTATAAATAAAATTGATGTCAATTTAAGAATTGGTTTATTACAAATGTTTCTAAAATAGATACAACTTTTTTTAATTATGTGAGGTTAATTTTTTCATCATTTCGACATGTTCAATACCTTCCTCAAGAAATATATTACCTCGCTTTTTAAAGTTTAAACTTTCATAAAATGGAATAGCATGACATTGTGCATGCATTGTTGCATTCTCATAACCTTCATCCTTTGCCAAAGAATCAACAGCTTGCATAAGTTTTCTACCAATACCTGTACCACGATAAGATTTAACTACCGCAACGCTCTCTATTTTTACTAGCGTTTCATTAATAGGGCGAATACGTGCTGTTGCAATAGGTTGATTATGTTGATCATATCCAATTAAATGTACGGAAATTGATTCATAATCATCTATTTCGTTCTCTTCAGGTACACCTTGTTCTTCAACAAAAACTTTTTTTCTAATCGAAAAACAGTCTTCTAACATTTGCTGATTAATAACTTTTTTAAACATCTAATCCCTCCAAATTTATAAAGCAAACATTTAAATTAATTTATATATCATAACATATCTAGAAGGAAACGATATTTCTTTTTAAAAACAAATAAAAAAAGCTATAAAAATGATTCAAGTTAATCATCTTTATAGCTTATGAAAATAATTGATTACATTGCTTCTTTTCTAATGATAGCTGTGTACTGCCAAAAAATTCGCATTTGGGCAATATTCCAGTTATTCATTCCCATAGTAAATCCTGATGGTCTAAATATATTTACATCTGTCACTTCTAAAGCTGCTGCAACTAAATATTGTAATGGAATACTTAGTGACTTCATTGTTTCAGTAATGCCATTTTCATCATAAACCCATGAAAATGGTAATTCTGATTCGAAAACATCGACACTATTAAAAATTTCAGGCAGCGCCAATATATAACATGCACCATCTACAATAGGGTTCTCAATACTATCTTTATAATATATTAAGAGTGCTTCATAATTTTCGCGATGCTCATGATTGACGTAAAAAAATTCACTTCTAAAATGAGCCATATCTTGACTATGAATAATTTGTTGTTCTAACACATTAAACATGCCATTTATATTGGCGATTTTTTCATATGTTTTTCGACTCATATATGATGCTCCTTTCATATATAGTTTATGTTAAAGATTAATTACTAATTAAAGTTAATTAGTTACACCAGTTTGGTTATTTGAAGACTGAGGTGTTTGTTGCGCATTATTTTGGTTTTGATTTGTGTTTTGATTTGTGTTTTGATCTGTTCCAGATTGTTGTTGGCTATTAGCGTCACTATTATCGTCAGAAGACTTATCCTTTTCTTTATCAGTCGTATCATTTTGTTCTTTTCTCAATAAACTACTATCTAAAGGTGTTAATGGAATTAAAGAGCCATAATGGTTAATAACACGTTGATCTAAGAAATCATTTTTATCATTAATAGGTGATAGTTCTAAATCTTCACGAAGTAAGTTTGCATATTTTTGAATACTTTCAACGCTAGGATGATAGTAGTAAATACCATTCAGCATATCATCTTTACCTTTTAATTGTGCAGTTTTGATTTTAACATCGTTTGTTAAATACATTTTTGCTAAAGCTTTAATTTCAGAGTTTGTTAAATTATGTTTAGCATTTTTACCAACAATTTGAATTACATTATCTAATTTGTCGATCGAATCAACTTCTTGTGCTTTTTGGAATAAAATCTTAATTAATTCCATTTGTCGTTGACCACGTTTTAAATCTGAATCATGGTGTCTCGTTCTAGCAACAGCTAAAGCTTCATCACCATTCAGTTTTTGATAACCTTTTTTAATTTTGATTTTACCAGTATCATCCGTGTTTGGTTCATTTAAATCATATGGCACATCATAATATATACCGCCAAGTTCGTTAACAGCTTCAACAAATGCTTTCATATTAACTCTGACATAGTAGTCAACAGGAACATTCATTGTTGCTTCAACAGAGTCCATTGCAGCAATTGGCCCACCATAAGCATGTGCATGCGTGATTTTGTCATAGTATCCAACTTTTGGAATGTAGCTAATAGTATCACGAGGAATACTAAGCATTCTAATCTGATGTTTAGATTGATTAAAAGTAGTTAAAATCATAGCATCCGATCTTGAGTGTTCAGCATCTTGTCCTTTCTTTCTTCGGCCATCATTATCATCAATACCTAAAAATAGAATCGAGATAGGCTGTTCTTCAGGATTTACTTTTTTGTCACGTAAATTGGATTGTCGATTAGCATTTTTACTATCTTGAGAAGATTCGAATGCGTCTTGAGACGTTTTAAAAAGTAACGTAGCATAGACTATTGGAACAACAATTAGAACTAATGCTAGAAGGATCAAAAAGTATTTTAAAAATTTATTCATGATTGATGCTCCTATATTAAATTTTTTGTTAAATCATAATCATTATTTTAAAATATAATTAGTTGAACGTTAAAAATACAACATCATTACTAGTACATTATAGCCTTAAATTGTAGTACTTTATAGTAAAAATTACAAATATTATGCCAATGTTTCTTGTAATTTGAATGTTTTGTTAAAACAAAAAGCATTTTTAAAAATATAATGCGACTTTAGTATGATGTCTAAAAAAAATTAAAGGCGTAATATAAATTCAAGTGATTTATACAATGCGATAAGGTATAATTAATTTTGTTGTAATAAGAACTTAATTGAAAAAAATATTCCTAAATAGTTTAAGGTGTAAACGACAGTTTTTCATTATAATGCTTTGATATAACATAGCTAGTTTATATGGAAACTATTTACAAATATAAAACGAAAACATTGTGAGGCAATTATCAAATGAAATTTAATAAAGTAAAACTAGTTATACATGCGTGTGTACTATTATTCATCATTATTAGTTTGGCATTAGTTTTCCATCATTGGGAGACTAAAACGAGCTCACTTGAGCCAATTCATAAAGAAACAAAGTTATCTGATAATGAAAAATATTTGGTAGATCGAGATAAAGATAAGGCTGCACCTTCGAAGTTAAAGACTATATACAATAGTAAAGATCCTAAATATAAGAAAATTGATAAGTATTTACAAAGTTCATTGTTCAATGGGTCAGTAGCCATTTATGAAAACGGTAAATTAAAAATGAGTAAAGGTTATGGCTACCAAGATTTTGAAAAAGGTATTAAAAACACACCAAATACGATGTTTTTAATAGGTTCTGCTCAAAAATTTACAACGGGGTTATTGTTAAAACAATTAGAAGAAGAACATAAAATAAACATTAATGATCCTGTTAGTAAATACATTCCATGGTTCAAAACATCAAAACCAATTCCTTTGAAAGATTTGATGCTACATCAAAGTGGATTATACAAATATAAATCTTCAAAAGACTATAAGAACTTAGATCAAGCAGTTAGAGCGATTCAAAAACGTGGTATTGATCCCAAGAAATACAAAAAGCATATGTACAATGATGGAAATTATTTAGTACTTGCTAAAGTAATTGAGGAAGTTACTGGCAAATCTTATGCAGAAAACTACTATACCAAAATAGGTGACCCATTAAAGTTAGAACATACAGCATTTTATGATGAAAAACCGTTTAAACAATACTTAGCTAAAGGTTATTCGTATAAAACTACAGGCTTAGCTTTTTTAAAGCCTAATATTTTACAGCAATACTATGGTGCAGGGAATTTATATATGACTCCAGCAGATATGGGTAAACTAATTACACAAATACAACAAAATAAACTATTTAATCCTAAAATAACTAATCCATTATTGCATGAGTTTGGTACAAAACAATATCCAGATGAATATCGCTATGGTTTTTATGTTAAACCAACATTAAATCGTCTAAATGGTGGATTCTTCGGTCAAGTGTTCACAGTGTATTATAATGATAAATATGTTGTAGTACTTGCTCGAAATGTTAAGGGTAATAATGAAGTTCAAATCAAGCACATATATAATAATATTTTAAAACAAAATAAACCTTACAATATGAAGGGCGTTATTGTTCAATAAAACGATGGAAGATATAATATGCAAAATCAAAATGACAATAAGGGAAGTTAAACCTGAAATGATCATAGTGCATATTATATCTTCTTTTTTGATTTGAAAATAGAAAAGGGGGGGTTAAATTAATAGTGCTCAGATTAAAATGATTTTTTTAAAGTGTACAATTTTGATTATATAAGTTTGGATAGCTGTTTAATAATAGAGAAATGTAAGTCGTGGTTAAACATAAAATGGTCTATGTCCTCATTTATATTTTTACAAAGGTAAAAATCATGTGTAAATGAATATACATTATAAAACCGAATATAAAAGGAAGTTTAATGAATGTAATAATTTAAATAGATAGCGTGATGTAGAAGCTATTTTAAATCACGTTGAGATTTTCACTAAACTAAATAGAAATATAAAAAACCAGCTAACTGTGTGTTAGCTGGTTAAACTTTACATTATTTAAATGTCGTTTATAAGTGTGAAGAGTGACCGCCTTGCATAACCCAGTATGTTCCGATTACGAAACAAAGTGTAATGACAAGAGCAAAGATAACTTTGAAAGTTTGTAAACGTCCATCTTTACCTTCAGTTAAATGCATGAACATTAATAATTGAAGGCCTGCTTGAACGAATGCAAAGCCAAAGATAATTGTCAACTTCGCATGGAATGTTAATGATGTGTATAGTGTTACGTAAACTGCTAAAAGCGTTAATACGATAGATGCGATAAATCCGACTGTATGTTTCATTATTGTACTCATCCGCTATACACCATCCCTATCATATATACGGCAGTAAAGATGAATACCCAAACAACATCTAAAAAGTGCCAGTATAAACTTACGATAAATAATTTTGGCGCATTGTATTTATCTAACCCGCGTCGTTGGATTTGGATTAATAAACAAATGGCCCAAACGATACCTAACGATACGTGACAACCATGTGTTCCTAATAGGATGAAGAAACTAGACCAGTATGAGCCGATTGTTGGGTTAACGCCCTCTGATGCATAGTGTGCGAATTCGTAAATTTCGAATCCAACAAAGACTAAACCTAAAAGTAACGTAATGATCATCCAGAACATCATTAACTTTTGCTTCTCTTGACGCATGTAGTAAATTGCAATACCACAAGTGTAAGAACTGAATAATAATGCAAACGTCATTATTAAAACAAGAGGCAATTCAAATAACTCAGTAGTCATTTTACCTGCATAATCGCCACCGTGTTGCAAAGTTAATAGAGTTGCAAATAGGGTACCGAATAACGCAAATTCGGCTGTAATGAAAATCCAAAAGCCAAGCTTATTTAATTCGCCTTCATGTGTGCGTGAATCAATAGTGTTTGTATCATGACTCATGACTTACAGCCTCCCTTTCTTTAATACGCGCTTCTCTTAATCGAGCTTCAGTTTCAGCAACTTCAGCAGCAGGGATGTGGTATCCATGATCGATTTGGAAACTGCGATAAATCATAGTACCAAAAATACCGAATAAGCATAATAACGCTGGAATAACAGTTTCGAAAATTAAGAAGAAACCGCCGATAGTCATAAAGATACCGATCCAGAAACCAACAGGTGTATTGTTTGGCATATGAATGTCTTTGTAATTATGGTTGTCTAAGTAATGACGACCATGTTCTTTCATATCAACAAATGTGTCGTAGTCATTCCAATCTGGTGTAATAGCGAAGTTGTATTTAGGTGGAATTGCAGAAGCAGTAGTCCATTCTAAAGTACGACCAAGTCCATCCCAGTTATCTCCAGTAGCTTCACGTGGAGATTTGATATGACTGTAAACGATACTAACTACAAGGAATAAGAATCCGATTGCCATTAGTAATGCACCGATAGTTGAAATAAAGTTCAATAAGAACCAACCATCTGATGGCATGTAAGTGTATAAACGACGTGGCATACCATCTAATCCAAGAATGAATTGTGGTAAGAAACAAACGTTAAATCCAATCATGAAGAACCAGAAGCACCATTTGTTTAATGTTTCGTTTAATTTGTAACCCATCATCTTAGGATACCAGAAGATTAAACCAGCTAGGCAGGCAAATACAACACCAGTAACCAATGTATAGTGGAAGTGAGCTACTAAGAAATACGTATTGTGATATTGATAGTCAGCTGATGCCATCGCTAACATTACACCAGTAACACCACCTAATAGGAAGTTTGGTATAAATGCTAATGAGAACAGCATTGGTGACTCAAATGTAATTCGACCTTTATATAATGTTAATAACCAGTTAAACAATTTCACACCGGTTGGAATACCAATCAGCATAGTTGAAATTGAGAAGAATGAGTTGATTAACGCACCATTACCCATTGTGAAGAAATGGTGAACCCAAACTAAGAAACTAAGGAACGCGATACCGGCAGTTGCCCATACCATACTTTGATGTCCGAATAAACGCTTACGAGCGAATGTCGGAATAATTTCTGAGTAAATACCAAATGCTGGTAGGATAACGATATAAACTTCAGGGTGCCCCCATACCCAGAAGAAGTTAGCCCAAAGCATTGGCATACCGCCATTTGCAACTGTGAAGAATGCAGTGTCAAATATTCTATCAGTTGTCATTAATGCTAACGCTACTGTTAAAGGAGGGAAAGCAAGAATAACAATTAATGTAGTAATAAATGTTGTTACTGTGAACATTGGCATTTGCATAAACTTCATTGTTGGTGTTTTACATCTTAAAATTGTTACAAAGAAGTTGATACCGGTAGCTAGGGTACCAAGCCCTGAAATTTGTATAGCTATTAAGTAATAGTTAACACCCGGACCAGGACTGAATTCACCTGCTAGTGGCGCATAGTTTGTCCAACCAGCTGCTGGTGAACCACCAATAATAAATGACAGGTTGAATAAAATCATACCTGCAAAGAATAGCCAGAAACTTACGTTGTTTAAAACTGGGAATGCAACATCACGTGCTCCAATTTGTAATGGAACTACGATATTCCATAAACCAAAGATAAATGGCATCGCCATGAAGATAATCATGATTACACCATGCGTACTAAAGATTTCGTTATAGTGGTTTGATTCTAAAAACTTGTTATCTGGTACTGTTAATTGCGCACGAATAAGTAACGCATCAATACCACCACGGACGAACATTAACACGGCACAGATTAAATACATAACACCGATTTTCTTATGGTCTACAGACGTGAACCATTCTCTGTAAAGATATTTCCATAATTTAAAGTAAGTAATTACTGCAATTAAACCAATAACTAAGAATGGGGCACCAATTTGTGCCATTGTAATCATCCAGTTACCTTTAACTAGTAATTGATCCCATGGAAAATTCATTAATGTCCACCTCCATGATCATCATTGTCTTGATCTTGCGCATCTTTAGAAATTTTCTTCATTTCTTTCGCATTTTTCGATTCATCTTTCTTGAACTCATTGTTATATGGTTCGTCATTTCCAAGAATCATCAATTTCATACCATGTCGTTTATAGTTCGCATTTGTAATTTGAGCTTTACGAGCAGGTATTAATGGTTTGTCTGATACATCTTTGTACATATCCTCTTCACTAGTGAAGTTTGGATCTTTCAATTTGAAATTGAAACGTTTATATGCATAGAAGATGTATTCTGGGTCGGCTGCAGGATCTACAAACGCCATATGTGTACCATTAAATTCTAAAGCTTTGTTGGCAGTGCTAGGTAATAATTGTTTATCAAATGTATCTTGATCTAACGTTTTCTTACCTTTAACTTTTTTCACCCATTTGTCGTAGTCTTTTTGACTAACGGCATTTACTTTAAATGTTTGGCGTGAGAAACCTTCACCATTGAAGTTAGAGTTACGACCTCTGAACGTACCAGTTTGAGATGCTTCTAACGTCCAATTCATTGTCATGCCAGTCATGGCATATTTTTGACCACCTAATTGTGGAATCCAGAAACTAGTCATTGTATCCATTGCTTGAAGCTTAAATACAACTGGACGATCTTTAGGGATTGTTAAAGTATTAACAGTCTCTATATGTTCATCTGGATAAGCAAAGAACCATTTGTACCCGGCACTAACCGCGTATACAACCATTGGATCTTTCTCACTCTTCGGTGGTTTTTCGTAATCGTATAATGTTTTAACTGTAGGAATAGCTAAAGCAGCTACGATTAAGATAGGTATTACAAACCATATTGTTTCAATGATGGCATTATGGTGCATCTTACCAGATTCGGCATTCTTATTATAACTATACTTGTAAATAAAAATGGCGAACATGCCAAGTACAACGAAACAAATAACAAGCATGAAGATAATTGAATAAATGATCAAGAACTTCTGGCTACTTGCTACTGGCCCTTTTGCGTTGAAAATTTCTATATTTGAACAACCACTAAGTAAAATTAGTGTGCCAAATAATAGAAGCAAAGACTTAAATTTTGACACTTTTTTGACCTCCTAATACTACAAATGTAGGGCTTAACATCAATTTTAAGTTATTACACAATATTTACAAGGGCTTATGGAAAAAAAATTAATAAAATTGTATCCAAAATGTAGAGAAATCAAGGTATGACGGGGGTTCACACATTTGTTAAAATTATGTGTACATTTTGTGACTAACAGGATTTTTGAAAAAAAGCTTCATATTTAAAAGGGAATCTGAGAATGAGTGTCATTTATAGGGGGATTAAAAGAAAATAAAAAAAGTTAAGAATTATCAAATAAGTACTTTTTAATTAGGCAGTCATGTACTAATTTTAGAATGTTTATTTTTGTAGTAATAACAAAATTATCATTCACAAATTTGAAATTGAGCAAAGCGAAAGGGGATTGTATATAAAAAACATTTGACAACTTTGAATGGGGTTATAAATTGTAAAAACTACTAAAATGAAATTGTGATAAGTTATTAAGAAAAATGTTCATTTATTTACTGCATTATGAATTATAAAAAGTTGCATGATTAAAAAATGCTTTGAAATGGGTTTATGATTAACAATCTTAAAAATAAAAAGGTAGCAAAATATTTAATTTGCTACCTTTTATATAGAATTATTTAACTTCGATACTTCTTGTGGAAGTCTCAATGGCGCCATCTGAGTCAGTGACGTGATATTTAATTTGGTACTTGCCAGATTTAGTTGTATCAATTTGACCATCAACTTTGATTTTGTCAGTTAAATCTCCATCTTCTTTATCAAATGCACTTATGCCGTTTAGAAGGTTATAATCTTGACCTTTCTTAATAACGATATCATTTGCGCCTTTAATTTGCGGTGTAGTGTTCGTAGTTGCTTCTGCACTTAAATTTGGTGTTACTAGCGTAGCAGAAACACCAAGGGCTGATAATGACTGTAATAGTTTATTCATAATGTAACCTCCGAATGATAAGTCATTTCTGAGTTAACTTTACTATACCTTAAATTTTATTATTTACACATCATACTATAGTCCTAATCTTACCTTATAAAGAATGAAATTTAAATATAAATTTATAATTAATGAAGAAATAATTATTGTTTTGAAAATCTGTCACAATTGTAAAAACTATATACAAAGTATAATTTGAAAATAAAGTTAACTTAATTCGGAGTACTAACATTAATATTTTGTAGCCAATTTGTTATAAAAATATGACCGATAACAAGTTCCATTTGCTAACTGTTGAAAGGTTTGCTTAATATTTATCCTATTCATTTTGTCTCAAATTCATCAAAAAAACGAATGAGAACATATAAAAATATATGTTCTCATTCGTTTTTAAAAATCATATTATGCATCAATGCCTCTACGCATCTTTTCAGCAAGTAATGTATTATTTAAAACCATTGTGATAGTTAAGGGTCCAACTCCGCCAGGAACCGGTGTGATGGCACCCGCAATTTCTTTAACTGCTTCGTAATCAACATCGCCTTTTAATTTGCCATTTTCATCAGGTGTATTACCTACATCTATAATAACGGCGCCTTCTTTTACGACATCTTTTGTTACTAAACCAGGTTTACCCACTGCACTGACAATAACGTCCGCATCTTTTAAATATGAAGCCATATCTTTTGAACGCGAATGTAAGATAGTAACAGATGCATTTTTTTGAAGCAATAACTTAGAAACTGGTTGTCCCACTATATGACTACGACCAATTACAACAGCATTTTTGCCTTCTAAATCCATATCAGCGTGTTTTAATATTTCCA
Source organism: Staphylococcus argenteus (assembly GCF_000236925.1). NCBI lineage: Bacteria > Bacillati > Bacillota > Bacilli > Caryophanales > Staphylococcaceae > Staphylococcus > Staphylococcus argenteus. The sequence continues at coordinate 1,019,615 of NC_016941.1, forward strand.
TAATTCCTAAAGGTGTACATGGAACGAAAGTTTGCTCATCGATATATAATTTTCCAATATTAATTGGGTGGAACCCATCTACGTCTTTGTCTGGATTAATTGCTTCTAATACTTTTTGTTCGCTAACTTGTTTTGGAAGTGGCACTTGTACCAAGATTCCACTTACAGAGTCATCGTTGTTTAATCTATTTAGTTCGTTTAATACTTCTTCTTCAGTAGCTGTTTCTTCTAAATGTACGATTTCTGAAATCATTCCAATTTTTTCAGCTGCTTTCTTTTTTGATCGCACATAACTTTGACTAGCGCCATCATTACCCACAAGTATAACTGATAATTTAGGTGTAAAACCTTTTTCTTTTAGCGCTTCAACTTGATCTTGTAACCCTTGTCTGTAGTCTTTGGCAATTTGTTTACCATCTAAAATTTTAGCAACCATAAAAATTTCTCCTCCTAATAAAATATCCTAACTTTGTATTGTCATATTTCTAATTTACATAGCAAAAGACGTAAATTCAAACAAAAATTTAAAATAAAGTTCGATTTTTGATTGAAAAAGCAGAAATTGCTTGTTATGCTATATCTATAATATACAACTAAAGTAATTCACAATTCAAACTTTTGAAAGGGTGTACAAAGTGAAAGTAGCAGTCATTATGGGCAGTTCTTCCGATTGGAAAATTATGCAAGAAAGCTGTAACATGTTGGATTATTTTGAAATTCCGTACGAAAAACAAGTTGTGTCAGCACATCGTACGCCAAAAATGATGGTGCGATTTGCTTCCGAAGCTAGACAAAAAGGTATTGATATTATCATTGCAGGTGCTGGTGGTGCAGCTCATTTACCAGGAATGGTTGCATCTTTAACAACGTTACCAGTCATTGGCGTTCCAATTGAGACTAAAAGTTTAAAAGGTTTAGATTCTTTACTATCAATTGTACAAATGCCTGGAGGTATTCCGGTTGCTACAACGGCAATAGGTAAGGCTGGTGCTAAAAATGCTGGGATACTTGCAGCGAGAATGTTAAGTATCCAAAATGAAAAGCTAGTTAAAAAACTTGATCAATATGAAGAAGCTTTAATTCAGAAAGTGGAGGATATGCAAAATGATCTTCAATAAATTAAAATTTGGCGCGACCATTGGAATTATCGGTGGAGGTCAACTTGGCAAGATGATGGCACAATCAGCTCAGAAAATGGGATATAAAGTGATTGTGTTAGATCCGAATGAAGATTGCCCGTGTAGATATGTTGCACATTCATTTATACACGCGAGTTATGATGATGAAGAAGCACTTAATCAATTAGGTAACAATTGTGATGTTATAACTTATGAATTCGAAAATATTTCAGCCCAAAAATTAAAATTAATGACTGAAAAATTTAATATTCCACAAGGGTACCAAGCCATACAGTTATTACAAGACCGCTTAACTGAAAAAGTAACATTATTAAAAGCAGGTACTCAAGTAGTTCCTTTTGTATCAATTAAAAAACCTGATGATATTAAAAAAGCAATTGCAACATTAGGTTATCCATTTATAGTAAAAACAAGATTTGGTGGTTACGATGGCAAAGGTCAAATCTTAGTAGAAAATGAAGAAGGTTTACAAGATGTTTATGCATTAATTGATAAAAATGAATGTGTCGCTGAAAAATATCTTGATATTCAAAAAGAAGTATCTCTCACTGTTACAAGAGGAATCAACAATCAAATTACTTATTTCCCTTTACAAGAAAATGAACATAGAAATCAAATATTATTTAAAACTATTGTTCCATCACGCATTGATAAGAACAAAGAAGCAAAAGAACAAGTTGAAAAAATTATAAATGCAATTCATTTTATTGGCACGTTTACTGTAGAGTTCTTTATAGATAAAAATAACCAACTTTATGTAAATGAAATTGCGCCGAGACCACATAATTCCGGACATTATTCGATTGAAGCGTGTGACTATTCACAGTTTGATACACATATTTTAGCGGTTACTGGTCAATCATTACCAAAAGAGGTTGAATTGTTAAAACCAGCAGTAATGATGAACCTGTTAGGCAAAGATTTAAATTTGTTAGAAGAAGAATTTACAAAACACCCAGAATGGCATTTACACATTTATGGTAAAAATGAACGTAAAGATAATAGGAAAATGGGTCATATGACGGTTTTAACTAATGATATTAATCAAACTGAAAAAGATATGTACGCTAAATTTGAGGGGAGAAATTAAATCATGACACTTTTATATGAAGGAAAAGCAAAACGTATTTTCTCAACGAATAATAATCATGAATTGAGAGTTGAATATAAAGATGAAGTAACCGCAGGCAATGGTGCCAAAAAAGATACCATGGTTGGTAAAGGACGACTAAATAATCAAATTACATCAATTATATTTAAACATTTGCATGAAAAAGGTATTGAAAGCCATTTTATAAAGCAGTTATCCGATACAGAGCAACTCGTAGAACCGGTTAAAATCATTCCTTTAGAAGTTGTTGTTCGTAATATTGCTAGTGGATCTATTACTAAGCGTTTAGGCTTTGAAAACGGACAAGTATTTAAAGAACCACTTGTAGAATTTTTCTATAAAAACGATGATTTAAATGATCCATTGATTACTGATGATCATATCAAATTATTAAATATTGCAAATGATGAAGATATTAAAATACTCAAGACGAAAGCATTAGCAATTAATGATGTGTTGAAACAATTAATGGATGAAATGAATTTAAAACTAGTAGATTTTAAGATTGAATTTGGAAAAACTGACGCAGGTAAAATTTTATTAGCAGATGAAATATCTCCTGATACATGTCGTATTTGGGATAAAGATACAAATGTAAATTTTGATAAAGATGTATATAGAAATAATACTGGCTCATTAATAGAAACATATCAAATATTTTTAAATAAATTGGAGGATTTAAAATAATGAAAACAATTGAACTACATATCACATTACAGCCACAAGTATTAGATACACAAGGCCAAACGCTTAATAGAGCAGTACACGATCTAGGTTATTCGCAAGTAAATGATATTCGTGTTGGAAAAGTATTATATATGACGGTTGATGAGGCAAGTGATGAAAAAGTACATAATATCATTACTACTCTAAGTGAAAAATTATTTGCTAATACAGTAATCGAAGAATATAGCTACAAAGTGATTGATGAAAAGGAGAATGCATAAAATGAAGTTTGCAGTTCTTGTTTTTCCAGGTTCAAATTGCGATAGAGATATGTATAATGCTGCTATTAAAAGTGGTGTTGAAGCGGATTATGTAGATTATAGAGAAACGTCATTAAAAGGATTTGACGGTGTTTTAATTCCTGGTGGGTTCTCGTTTGGAGATTATTTAAGATCTGGAGCAATGGCTAGTGTAGCGCCAATTATTTCTGAAGTTAAACGCTTAGCAAAAGAAGGCAAGCCTGTATTAGGTGTTTGTAATGGGTTTCAGATTTTAACAGAGATTGGTTTATTACCTGGTGCTTTGCTGCACAACGATTCTCATTTATTTATTAGTAGAAATGAAGAGTTAGAAATTGTAAATAATCAAACGTCATTTACAAATTTATATGAACAAGGTGAAAAAGTAATTTATCCCGTTGCCCATGGAGAAGGACATTATTATTGTACAGATGAAATGTATCAACAATTAATCGATAACAATCAAATTATTCTGAAATATGTGAATAATCCGAATGGTTCTTATGCTGATATTGCTGGAATTATAAATAAAGAAGGAAATGTATGTGGTATGATGCCACATCCTGAAAGAGCATTAGAAAGGTTATTAGGTACTGACAGTGGCGTTAAATTATTTGAAGCAATGGTAAAAAGTTGGAGGGAACAACATGTCTAAATTTATCGAGCCAAGTGTAGAGGAAATTAAACTTGAAAAAGTATATCAAGATATGGGATTAAGTGATCAAGAATATGAAAAGGTTTGTGATATTTTAGGCAGACAACCCAATTTTACAGAAACAGGTATCTTTTCTGTAATGTGGAGTGAACACTGTTCATATAAACATTCTAAACCATTTTTAAAGCAATTTCCTACGACAGGTGAACATGTATTAATGGGACCAGGTGAAGGTGCTGGAGTTGTCGATATTGGTGACAATCAGGCAGTGGTATTTAAAGTCGAATCCCATAATCATCCATCTGCAATCGAACCATACCAAGGTGCGGCTACAGGTGTGGGTGGAATTATTCGTGATATCGTGTCAATTGGTGCGAGACCAATCAACTTATTAAACAGTCTTAGATTTGGAGAATTAGATAATAAGCAAAACCAACGATTACTTAAAGGTGTTGTTAAAGGGATTGGTGGCTATGGTAACTGTATTGGCATACCAACAACAGCTGGTGAAATTGAATTTGATGAACGATACGATGGTAATCCACTAGTTAATGCAATGTGCGTCGGTGTTATAGATCATGACATGATTCAAAAAGGAACAGCAAAAGGTATCGGCAATTCAGTTATCTATGTTGGTTTGAAAACAGGTCGTGATGGTATTCATGGAGCTACGTTTGCTTCTGAAGAATTAACTGAAGAAAGTGAAAGTAAACGTCCTTCTGTCCAAATTGGAGACCCATTTGTAGGGAAAAAATTAATGGAAGCTACACTTGAAGCTATTACGTTTGATGAATTAGTCGGTATTCAAGATATGGGTGCAGCAGGCTTAACATCATCATCATCTGAAATGGCCGCAAAAGGTGGCAGCGGATTACATTTACGATTGGATCAAGTCCCAACTCGTGAACCAGGTATCTCACCATATGAAATGATGTTATCTGAAACACAAGAACGTATGTTACTAGTCGTTGAAAAAGGAACGGAACAAAAGTTTTTAGATTTATTTGATAAACATGAACTAGATAGTGCTGTAATTGGTGAAGTTACAGATACAAATCGTTTTGTTTTAACTTATGAAGATGAAATTTTTGCTGATATTCCTGTAGAACCACTTGCAGATGAAGCGCCTGTATACATTTTAGAAGGAGAAGAAAAAGACTACAATACTTCGAAAAATGTTTATAGTCAAATCGATGTTAAAGACACGTTCTTTAAGTTGTTGCAACATCCAACACTTGCATCAAAACACTATTTATATGATCAATACGATCAACAAGTTGGTGCAAATACAATTATTAAACCGGGACTTCAAGCATCTGTTGTACGTGTAGAAGGTACTAATAAAGCTATTGCTTCAACAATTGATGGAGAAGCACGATACGTCTATAACAATCCATATGAAGGTGGAAAGATGGTTGTAGCAGAAGCATATCGTAATTTAATTGCCGTAGGAGCAACACCATTAGCAATGACTGACTGTTTAAATTATGGTTCCCCTGAAAAGAAAGAAATTTATCAACAACTAATCGATTCAACTAAAGGTATGGCAGAAGCTTGCGACATACTTAAAACACCGGTTGTTTCTGGAAATGTTTCATTATATAACGAAACAAAAGGAACTTCTATTTTCCCAACGCCAGTTGTTGGAATGGTTGGTCTAATTGAAAATGTAGATTATTTAAATGACTTCGAGCCACAGGTTGGAGATAAATTATATTTAATTGGTGATACTAAGGATGATTTTGGTGGTAGCCAACTTGAAAAGCTAATTTACGGTAAAGTAAATCACGAATTCGAAGCTCTAGATTTAAGTTCTGAAGTTGCCAAAGGTGAGGCAATTAAAACAGCAATTCGTGAAGGTAAACTTTCTCATGTACAAACAGTTGGTAAAGGTGGCTTATTGTTAACGTTAGCCAAAATAAGTGCTCACTATGGAATTGGGCTTAATACGTCTATCGATTTAACAAATGCGCAATTATTTAGTGAAACACAAGGGCGTTATGTTGTATCTGTTAAAGCAGGTGAAACATTAAATATTGATCAAGCAGTTGAAATTGGTCGATTAACTGATAGTGACAATTTCAAAGTAACAACGCCATTTACTGAAGTTAGCGAAAATGTTTCAGATATTAAAGAAATATGGGAAGGAGCTATTGCTCAATGTTTAACTACTCAGGATTAAACGAAGAATGTGGCGTATTTGGTATTTGGAATCATCCTGAAGCAGCACAATTAACATATATGGGACTTCACAGTTTACAACATCGCGGACAAGAAGGCGCAGGTATTGTTGTTTCTAATCAAGAGGAATTAAAAGGTGAACGTGGGCTTGGATTGTTGACCGAAGCAATTAAAGATCATCAAATGGAACAGTTAAAAGGATATGATCATGCAATTGGCCATGTTCGTTACGCAACATCAGGTAATAAAGGTATTGAAAATATTCAACCATTTCTGTATCACTTTTACGATATGAGTGTAGGTATTTGTCATAATGGAAACCTTATTAATGCTCAATCGTTACGTCGAAATTTAGAAAAGCAAGGTGCCATTTTCCATTCATCTTCAGATACAGAAGTAATCATGCATTTGATTCGTCGTAGTAAGGCACCAACTTTTGAAGAAGCATTGAAAGAAAGCCTTCGCAAAGTTAAAGGTGGTTTTACTTTTGCTATTTTAACGAAGGATGCATTATATGGTGCTGTTGATCCAAATGCGATTAGACCGCTTGTTGTAGGTAAGATGAAAGATAATACGTATATTCTTGCTAGTGAAACATGCGCGATTGATGTATTAGGAGCGGAATTTGTCCAAGATATTCATGCAGGTGAATATGTTGTTATTAATGATGAAGGTATTACTGTTAAATCTTATACACATCATACGACAACGGCTATCTCTGCTATGGAATACATTTATTTTGCAAGACCAGATTCAACTATTGCTGGCAAAAATGTACATGCAGTTCGAAAAGCGTCAGGTAAAAAGTTGGCGCAAGAAAGTCCGGTTGATGCAGATATGGTAATTGGTGTACCGAATTCTTCATTATCAGCTGCAAGTGGATATGCAGAAGAAATTGGTTTGCCATATGAAATGGGTCTTGTGAAAAATCAATATGTTGCCAGAACATTTATTCAACCGACTCAAGAATTACGTGAACAAGGTGTAAGAGTGAAGTTATCTGCAGTGAAAGATATTGTAGACGGTAAAAATATTATACTTGTTGATGATTCGATTGTAAGAGGAACGACAATTCGTCGTATTGTGAAAATGTTAAAGGATTCCGGTGCGAATAAAGTTCACGTTCGAATAGCATCTCCAGAATTTATGTTTCCAAGTTTTTATGGTATCGATGTTTCAACGACAGCTGAATTAATTTCTGCAAGTAAATCACCTGAAGAAATAAAGGATTATATAGGTGCTGATTCTCTAGCGTATCTAACAGTAGATGGATTAATCGAATCAATCGGTTTAGATTATGATGCACCATATAGCGGCTTATGTGTAGAAAGTTTTACAGGTGATTACCCAGCAGGACTATATGATTATGAAGCGAATTATAAAACACATTTAAGTGAGAGACAGAAACAATATATTTCTAAAAATAAACACTATTTTGATAGCGAGGGAAATTTAAATGTCTAAAGCATATGAACAATCTGGTGTAAATATCCATGCTGGTTATGAAGCGGTAGAAAGAATGTCGAGTCATGTTAAACGTACGATGCGTAAAGAAGTTATTGGTGGTTTAGGAGGATTTGGTGCTACTTTTGATTTGTCAGAATTAAATATGACAGCACCAGTATTAGTTTCAGGTACCGACGGCGTTGGTACGAAATTGAAATTAGCAATAGATCATGGAAAACATGATTCAATCGGTATCGATGCAGTTGCGATGTGTGTTAATGATATTTTAACAACGGGTGCTGAACCGTTATACTTTTTAGATTACATTGCTACGAACAAAGTTGTACCAGAAATAATTGAACAAATAGTTAAAGGAATTAGTGATGCATGTGTAGAAACGAATACCGCGTTAATCGGTGGAGAAACTGCTGAAATGGGAGAAATGTATCATGAAGGCGAGTACGATGTAGCAGGATTTGCAGTTGGTGCAGTCGAAAAAGCTGACTATATCGATGGTTCACAAGTCGAAGAAGGACAAGTGATTATTGGTCTTGCTTCCAGTGGTATTCACTCAAATGGTTACAGTTTAGTACGCAAATTAATTCAAAAGTCAGGTATTGATTTATCTACTGAATTTGATAATAGACCATTTATCGATGTATTTTTGGAACCGACAAGATTATATGTTAGACCTGTACTTGCTTTGAAAAAGCACATCTCTATAAAAGCGATGAACCATATTACTGGTGGTGGTTTTTTTGAAAATATACCACGTGCGTTACCTGAAGGTTATGCTGCACAAATTGATGTAACATCATTCCCAACGCCAAAAATATTTGATTGGTTACAACAACAAGGTGAAATTGAAACAACAGAAATGTATAACATATTCAATATGGGTATCGGTTATACAGTCATTGTAGATGAAAACGACGCGGCACATGCTATAGATATTTTAAAAGAGGAAGGTATTGAAGCATATCAAATTGGTCAAATTGTAAAGAACGAAGATACAGCAATTGAGCTGTTGGGGGTATAACAATGGTTAAGATTGCAATTTTTGCATCAGGTTCAGGAAGTAACTTTGAAAATATCGTTGAACATGTTGAATCAGGCAAATTAGAAAACATCGAAATTACAGCTTTATATACGGATCATCATGATGCCTTTTGTATTGATAGAGCAAAGAGACATCAAATTCCTGTCTATGTAAATGAACCAAAACAATTCAGTTCAAAGGCGCATTACGAGCAACATTTAGTAACATTATTAAACAAAGATGATGTGGAGTGGATTATTTTAGCTGGTTATATGAGATTAATTGGTCCAGACTTATTAACTTCATATGAAGGGAAAATTTTAAATATACATCCATCACTATTGCCGAAATATAAGGGGATTGACGCAATAGGACAAGCTTATCAAAGTGGTGATTCAATCACAGGTTCAACAGTTCATTATGTTGATAGTGGCATGGATACGGGAGAAATTATTGAACAAAGACAATGTGATATTAGACCGGGTGAAACGAAAGAACAATTAGAAGAGAAAGTTAAGCGATTGGAATATGAATTATATCCAAGTGTTATAGCTAAAATTGTAAAATAAGGAGTATATTTGTGATGAAAAAAGCTATTTTAAGCGTATCAAATAAAACAGGTATTGTAGAATTTGCTAAAGCGTTAACTCAATTAGATTATGAATTATATTCTACTGGAGGAACGAAACGTATATTAGATGAAGCAAATATACCCGTTCATTCTGTTTCAGAATTAACGCATTTTCCCGAAATCATGGATGGACGTGTGAAGACATTACATCCAGCTGTTCACGGCGGTATTTTAGCCGATAGAAATAAACAACAGCATTTGAATGAAATATCAGAACAACAAATTGATTTAATAGATATGGTTGTTGTTAATTTATATCCATTCCAACAAACTGTTGCTAATCCTGACGTAACAACGGATGAAGCTATTGAAAATATAGATATTGGTGGACCAACTATGTTGCGTGCAGCAGCTAAAAACTATAAATATGTGACTACAATTGTGCATCCTTCTGATTATAACGAAGTGTTGGAACGCTTAAACAATGATTCATTAGATGAAGCGTTTAGAAAATCATTAATGATTAAAGTTTATGAACATACTGCAGAATATGATGCAGCGATTGTACGTTTCTTTAAAGGGGACCAAGAAACGTTAAGATATGGTGAGAACCCTCAACAATCAGCATATTTTGTAAGAACTTCAAATGCAAAGCACACGATTGCTGGCGCTAAACAATTACATGGGAAACAATTAAGTTATAACAATATTAAAGATGCAGATGCTACGTTAGCCTTAGTTAAAAAATTTGATACTCCAGCAGCAGTTGCAGTTAAGCATATGAATCCTTGCGGTGTTGGTATCAGCGATACTATTGAGCAAGCTTTTCAACATGCTTACGAAGCGGATAGTCAATCAATTTTTGGTGGGATTGTTGCATTAAATAGAACTGTAACATCTGAATTAGCAGAGCAATTGCATAGTATCTTTCTAGAAGTGATTATTGCACCTAAATTTTCAGACGAAGCTTTAAATATTTTGACTCAAAAGAAAAATGTAAGATTGTTAGAAATCGACATGACATTGGATAGTAATGAAGAGGAGTTTGTCTCTGTATCTGGTGGATATTTAGTTCAAGATAAAGATAACTATATTGTACCAAAAGAAGAAATGAAAATTGTAACAGATGTTGAGCCAACGGATGAACAATGGGAAGCAATGTTACTTGGATGGAAAGTCGTACCATCAGTAAAAAGTAATGCAATTATTTTAAGTAACAACAAACAAACTGTTGGTATTGGTGCAGGTCAAATGAATCGTGTTGGTGCAGCAAAAATCGCGTTAGAAAGAGCAATTGAAATTAATGATAGCGTTGCATTAGTATCGGATGGTTTTTTCCCTATGGGTGATACAGTTGAACTTGCAGCTCAACATGGTATTAAGGCAATTATTCAACCAGGTGGTTCAATTAAAGACCAAGAATCAATTGATATGGCAAATAAACATGGTATTACAATGGTTATTACAGGCACTCGACATTTTAAACATTAATTTTAAAGGGGCGTAACATTAGATGAATGTATTAGTAATAGGTGCTGGTGGTCGTGAGCATGCACTAGCATATAAACTTAATCAATCAGACAGTGTAAAACAAGTTTATGTAATTCCTGGTAATGAAGCAATGTCAACTGTTGCTGAAGTACATACTGAAATTGCTGAATCAGATCACCAAGCGATACTTAAATTTGCAAAAAATCACAATATTGATTGGGTTGTAATTGGTCCAGAACAGCCATTAATTGATGGATTGGCAGATGTTTTACGTGAACATGGTTTCAAAGTATTTGGTCCAAACAAACATGCGGCACAAATTGAAGGCTCGAAATTATTTGCTAAAAAATTAATGGAGAAATATGATATTCCGACAGCAGATTATAAAGAAGTTGATTACAAAAAAGACGCATTAATATATATTGAAAACTGTGAATTACCAGTTGTCATTAAAAAAGACGGTTTAGCAGCCGGCAAAGGTGTTATCATTGCAGATACAATAGAAGCAGCAAGAAGTGCGATTGAAGTCATGTATGGTGACGAAGAAGATGGCACCGTTGTATTCGAAACTTTCTTAGAAGGTGAAGAATTTTCATTAATGACGTTTGTGAATGGAGATTTAGCAGTGCCGTTTGATTGTATTGCTCAAGATCATAAGCGTGCATATGATAACGATGAAGGACCAAATACAGGTGGCATGGGTGCTTATTGTCCAGTTCCACATATTAGTGATGATGTATTGCAAATAACTAATGAAACGATTGCTCAACCGATTGCTAAAGCAATGTTAAATGAAGGTTATCATTTCTTTGGTGTCTTATATATTGGTGCTATTTTAACTAAGGATGGACCGAAAGTAATTGAGTTTAATGCTCGTTTTGGAGATCCTGAGGCACAAGTATTATTAAGTCGTATGGAAAGCGACTTAATGCAACATATTATTGATTTATATGAAGGTAAAGAAATTCATTTTAAATGGAAAAATGAAACAATTGTTGGAGTAATGTTAGCTTCAAATGGATATCCAGATACGTATGAAAAAGGCCATGAAGTAAGTGGTTTTGATTTAAATGAAAACTATTTTATCAGTGGATTGCGAAAGCAAGGTGATACATTCGTGACATCGGGTGGTAGAGTCATACTTGCCGTAGGAAAAGGTGACAATGTTGCAAAAGCACAACGAGATGCATATGATAAAGTATCACAAATTAAAAGTGACCATTTATTCTATCGTCACGACATTGCGAATAAAGCATTGTAATGTAAATAACACCATACCAATACCGCCACACATTGTATAATGCGTAATGCTACAATGTGTGGCGGTATTTTAAATATACAATTTCGAAGAGGGGCCACAACATGTTTGGATGAACAATATAACATGTTTGTGGCCCTCTCTTTGAAGTATTATGGAATAAATGGTTTCTTTTTTATACAAATGAATTTCTAACTTTATATCTATACAATTATGGATAAAATTTAACCGACACGACCTAGACGAACATCATCAATACCCGTAATAGGAAATGTCATTGAACAATAATATGCCAATGTAATAATGGCAATTAAAACTATGATAAAGACAATGTCTTTATATGAGAAAGGTACATTGTAATAATAAGTTCGAGGACCATCTTTGAATCCTTTAGACTCCATTGCTACTGATAATTGATGTGCCTTTCTAATGTTTTGGCTTAACAAAGGTATGATTAAATGTTTGAACCTATTAAGACCTCTATAGTTTGATGCGTCTATCATTTGATAGCGCATTTTTAAGGATCTGCGTAATTGTATCAAAGAAGTTATCATTAAAGGTAACATTCTTATGGCAGCCATAAATGCATATGCAACTTTTGATTTAACTTTTAAATGTTGCATTAAGCTGTAAAAAATCATAACAACTTGTGATGTTAATGCAATTAATATTCCGAAGAAAGACATAGCAATCGTTCTTAATGAGACATGTAAACCACGTATTAAACTTTCTGTCGTAATATGGATAAAACCAAATTTCAATATGGTATGGCTCCCATTCCCATATAAAATCATGAAAAGGGAAGATAGTAATGCAAAGCCAACACTTATGGCAATAAATATTGCTGTGATTTTAAACTGAGTACCATTAAATAGAAGTAAAAATACTAATAATAAGATGGTGGTATAAAGCATAAAATCAAAATTATGCACAAATATAATGAAGAAAAATAGTAAGATGCCTAGAAAAAGCTTCGTTATAATATTGACATCATCAACGAATGAATGTCTTATTTTCCATTGTTCATACATTAATATCACCATCACAATCTAGCAATTTACCATCCGAAATTTTAAGTCTTTTTGATGGATAGCGTGCAATTATTTCGTCATCATGTGTCACCATCACTATACTTTGGCCAATTTGAATGCGTTGTTGGAAAAGTTTGATCAATTCGAATGTATTATGACTATCAAGTCCAAAAGTGGGCTCATCTAAAAAAATGATATCAGCTTTTGAACTTAATGCTGTAGCGACACTAAGACGTCGCTTTTGTCCAATAGATAATTCAAATGGATGTTGATCTTTGACATCTTCTAAATTCAATAATTTTAAAAGATGCATCGTTTCATTTTCACTTTCATTTTTAGATAGATGATTAAAGTGAATATTAATTTCTTCATAAACTGAATTTGTAATGAACTGTAATTCAGGATTTTGATAAACAAGATACATATTTTTGGCAGCATGTTTAATTTTAGTTAAACGGTGATTTTGAAAATGCACACTACCTTGATACTTAATCAATTGCATAATTGATTCGAGTAATGTAGTTTTCCCACTACCATTTGCTCCTGTAATCGTAATCCATTCACCTTTATCTATTTTTAAATCTGAAAATTTAAATAATGTAGATTTGCCTCGAATGATATGTCCTTCGTTAAAGTGTAATAAATTATCTTTTGATGCTGGGAAGGGGATATGTTTTGGTGCATATTCCCAAGCTTTAGGATGCCAGACACCATACTCAGTTAATAAACTATCGTATTCATTTAGTATTGTATCAGGGTTTGCATCAGCAATAATATTACCAGCATAATCCATTAGAATTACGCGATCGACATGTTGCCATATATGATTCACTTTGTGTTCAACTATAACAACTGTTTGATCTTCCCATAATTCAATTAACTTGGACCATAAGTCTTTTGTTGCTTGGACATCTAGCATTGCAGTTGGTTCATCTAAAAATAATGTTTTTGATTGCTGAAGAATGGTTTCAACAATTGCAAGTTTTTGCTTCATTCCACCGCTTAAATCTTTAACGTACGTTGCTGATGAAACATTCAAGTTAACCATATTTAAAGCATCAATAATTAACTGGTCCATATCTTGACGCGGTACTTGTCTATTTTCTAAAACGAAAGCTAATTCTTCATAAACTTTTGGCATACAAAATTGACTATCTGGATCTTGAAAAATGACGCCACTTAATGGATCGATAATTAATTCATCATATTTCATAGGTAGTTCGATTAAATTAGGAACAATACCACTCAATACATTGAGAAGGGTGCTTTTACCACATCCAGAAGGTCCTAATAAAAGTACTTTTTCTTTATCCTGAATAGTGATGTTAAGATGATCGAAAATCTTTCGCTGACCATTAGGATATTTTAGTCGTAAATCACTAACCTTTAACACTTTGCATGCTCCTTTTATAAGTTGTCGTAGTCTTCTTTAGAAGCAGGTCTGAATAATCTTGTAACACCCGTCTTATCTAATGCTTTTACTAAAAGATAAGAGAAGACACCCGCGACAACTGCGCCACTAATTAATCTAAATACGATGAATAAAGTTAAATTCCAACCTGCAACTTCATTTAAGTAGCCATAGTAATAATCAATAGGGAAAGCTGCAATTGCAGTACAAAATCCTGCTAACATAGCTACCATAACTGAACGAGATTGGTATTTAAAAATTGCAAAGACAACTTCACAAGCTAAACCTTGTATAAAAGCGTAAACAATAGTCGGAATATCGAAGCGTCCCATAATGATTGTTTCGCCTGCACCAGCAGCAAATTCAGCTAAAAGTGCAATACCGGGTTTAGGAATGATTAAATAGCAGACAATGGCTGCCATGAACCAAACCCCGTTTGTGAGTTGTTCTAGGTGAAGTCCTGTAGCTTGTACGCCATTGTATACAAACCACCATAAATTGTAAATAACTGCGAATACTACTGAAATAAGTACGGTTACTAGAATTTCAGATAGCTTTAAACCTTTTGACATTTTTACATCCTCCTAATAAAAAAACGCACAACCATCCATAGGAAAGTTGTGCGTTCACAATATATATCATTAAAGTATATGTATAGTAACACTTTCCTACGCTAGTTCAAACTAGATCAGGTTCGAAGGGTTTGAGGGCAAGCCTCATCTCAGTATAAAACACCCCTAGTGTGTGCGATTTATTTAATTAATTATACTGTAAGACGTTTGCAATATAATGTCAATACTTCTGTTGAATTGAATATAGTTAAATTTATTTTTAAAATAATAATATTTGTTTTGGAAGTACTTTGAAATATAATGTGTGAAAATAATTGCATAAAAGCGTAAATTACGAAAAGTTGTTATTGAGAGTAGGAAATGCTTGTATTAGAAGCGCATAATAGAGCCACTAATGAAGCAATAGGGAAGAATTAAAACGTGTATGATGTTTAACTGCATAATAGCCTCTTGAAATTTTAAAAATAAAAAGAGGAGAGGGGTGCAGTCGTTTGCTACGTCCCATAGCATATTAGCCACTAACGAAAAAGTTGCAAGGAATTAGTTGAACACCTGCGATAGATGCATGTGTAACAGCCCCTAACAATCTGTGGTGTTAGGGGCTTTATAACTAATTTAGTGTATCTTGTATATCTTGTTTTGTTTGATTAATATCGTCTGTTTTTTCTTCTTTTTTATCTTTTAATTTTTCTTCTACTTCTTTAGCCTTTTCTGCAGCTTTTTTGTTTTGATCTTCATTTGCCATGATTAATTCCTCCCAAAATTGGATAATGATTTACATATGGTTTTTACCCAGTTATGCTATTTATAAACTTTTCTAAGTCTATAGCACTATTTATTCATTTATATAAAGACAATAACATTAGATTAATATATAATGATTTTGAGGTGAACATAATGTCTTTTCTTAGGAAACACGCCGAAATTATTTTTAGCTATTTAATCGGTATCGTTTCACTCTTCACTGGTCTCATTATTTTAATCAACTTGCCATTAATTAAACAGTTAAATGGTGGTAAAAAAGTTGATACGCATGTTCATAACGTGTGGGAATTTCTGAATGCATTTTTCAGTGAAATTATTAAAGTAATGAGTCGATTTATAGGTAATTTCCCTATAGTTAGTGCAATTGTGATAATTATATTCGGTATTTTAGTTATGTTGATTGGTCATACACTATTTAGAACAATTAAGTATGACTATGATATTTCTATCTTTTTCTTAGTTATCGGTATCATGTACTTTATTATTACACTTATATTAATGACACAAGTTTATGGATTTTTTGCAGTAATTTTTATGATTCCTTTTACAATTCATATTGGCTATATCGTCTATAAAGATGAATTGAATCAAGAAAATGTTAAAAATCATTACATGTGGATTATCATAAGTTATGGTATAAGTTATTTAATTACACAAATTGCATTGTATGGCAGAATAGATGCTAATGAGATAGAATCAATTGATATTTTAAGTGTCAATGCATTCTTTATTATTATGTGGTTACTTGGTCAAATGGCAATTTGGAACTTCTTATTCTTGCGTCGTGCTTTACCATTAACGAAACAAGAATTAGGCGAAGAGGAACCAGAATTATCAAGAACGAGTAAAGGAAATGTTACGAATCAAACTAAAATTCACTTGAAACAACTCCAAGATAAGACTACAGAATATGCACGTAAGACAAGAAGAAGTGTCGATTTAGATAAAATTAGAGCTAAAAGAGATAAATTCAAAGCGAAAGTTAATGATATTATCGATATTCAGGAAGATGATATTCCTAATTGGATGAGAAAACCAAAATGGGTAAAACCAATGTACGTTGAACTATTTTGCGGTGCTGTTATTTTCTTATTTACGTTTTTAGAATTTAATAACCGTAATGCATTGTTTGTGTCTGGTGACTGGAAGCTGTCTCAAACACAATATGTCATCGAATGGGTTACTTTATTAATATTGTTATTCATTATTATCGCGTATATCGCTACAACATTAACATTCCATTTGAAAGGTAAGTTTTATTATTTACAACTGTTTATGGGAAGTATTTTGTTCTTCAAGTTGTTAACTGAATTTATTAATATAATGATTCATGGATTACTTCTTTCAGTTTTCATTACACCAACATTACTTTTAATGTTATTAGCAATTATTATTTCTTATTCATTACAATTGCGAGAACGCCCATAAATAATGACATGAATTTAAAAGTACTATCTATTAAACGTTATGATGTGTACGCTATTAGTTAGAAATAAAACTAACTAAATTCGTTACATTTCAATGAAGTTTATAGATAGTGCTTTTTTATTAATTGAAATGTGTCATTTTAAAAAGGAAATGATACATTTTGCATTATATAAAAGGCTCTTCGAGTGTCTAAATGCCAATTACTTGAAAGCAAATGATTATAAAATTTAAATTATTTGTAATCTGTTCATGTCAATTATTCTGCTATATATCATTCAAATTATTAATTTGTTAAAATTAATATTGAGTATAGTAATTAAAGACGATGAAGTTCAATAACATTAAATGTTTTATAAATATAAAAACTACAACGAAAAATAGAAAGGAAGTTGTCAGATGAAGTTAGCAACTTTGAATAAAGGTAAAGAAACAAAATATTTCAATGGGTATCCATTGATAGATGAAGAGGATATTTATTCACATGACCATTTGAAAGAAGGAGACATTTTCCAAATTGTGACAGATAAATCACAATATGTTGCAACTGCCTATGTTGGACGCCAGCACAAAGGATTGGGTTGGGTACTTTCATATGATAAGTCTCAAGAAATTAACATTGCATTTTTCACTAAATTATTTAATGACGCAATAGAAGAACGTCAATATTACTTTAATATTGATGGTACGAATGCTTTTAGATTATTTAATGCTGAAGGTGATGGTGTTGGTGGATTAACAATTGATAATTATGATGGACATCTATTAATTCAATGGTATTCCAAAGGTATTTATAAATTTAAATATGCAATTCTTGAAGCAATTAGAAAAGTGTTTAATTATAAATCTATTTATGAAAAAGTAAGATTTAAAGATAGTGAATATAGTGGTGGATTTGTTGAAGGTGATGCACCTGATTTTCCAATTGTCATTGAAGAAAACTTTACGTTCTATAATGTTGACCTTGAAGATGGATTAATGACGGGTATCTTTTTAGATCAAAAAGAAGTACGTAAAAAATTACGAGATCAATATGCTTCAGAACGACAGGTACTAAATTTATTTAGTTATACCGGTGCTTTTTCTGTAATCGCAGCAAGTGAAGCAACATCAACTACAAGTGTAGATTTGGCAAACCGTTCTCGAAGTTTAACTGAAGAAAATTTTGGCTTAAATGCTATTGATCCTAAATCACAATATATTTATGTGATGGATACTTTCGATTTCTTTAAATACGCAGCGCGTCATGGACACAGCTATGACACGATTGTAATTGATCCACCTAGTTTTGCACGTAGTAAAAAGCGTACATTTTCAGTGCAAAAAGATTACGACAAATTAATTAATGGCGCATTAAATATTTTATCTTCCGAAGGGACATTATTGCTATGTACAAATGCAAGTGTATATCCTTTGAAACAATTTAAAAATACCATTAAAAAGACACTAGAAGAGAGTGGTGTGGAATTCGAATTAGCTGAGGTCATGGGATTACCTAAAGATTTTAAAACACATCCACATTACAAACCTTCAAAATATTTAAAAGCAGTTTTTGTAAATATTAGACATTAAATATTGTAAAAGGGGTATAGTATTTTATTGATAAAAAGAAGGGTGATAATACTATGGGATTTAAAAATAATTTAACATCAAATTTGACTAATAAGATTGGTAATTCAGTTTTTAAAATAGAAAATGTTAACGAAAAGGGCGCTATGCCGACAACAATTCAAGAGTTAAGAGAGAGACGCCAACGTGCTGAAGCTATTGTAAAGAAAAAGTCTTTAATGTCTTCTACGATGAGTGTTGTGCCAATTCCAGGACTTGACTTTGGCGTGGATTTAAAACTTATGAAAGACATTATCGAAGATGTGAATAAAATTTACGGTTTAGACCATAAACAAGTTAATAGTCTTGGTGATGATGTCAAAGAACGAATTATGTCTGCGGCAGCAATTCAAGGTAGTCAATTTATTGGAAAGAGAATTTCTAGTGCATTTTTAAAAATAGTGATAAGAGATGTTGCAAAACGCACAGCAGCAAAGCAAACAAAATGGTTTCCAATTGTAGGACAAGCTGTTTCAGCGTCAATAAGTTACTACTTTATGAATAAAATTGGAAAAGATCACATACAAAAATGCGAAAATGTTATTAAAAATGTCATGTAGGTGCTATAATAGTTTTGCAATTTGCAAATTTTACTGAAACCGGTTTTAAACGAATTGAATTTAAAGCATGGTTTTGGTAAAGTTAAGGTATAAAATTAAGTTAGTATTGTAATAATATTGAAGATTCTAACTATACGAAGGAGAAATGTAATTATGGAACAAAATTCATATGTAATCATCGACGAGACTGGTATTCACGCTAGACCAGCAACAATGTTAGTACAAACAGCTTCAAAATTCGATTCAGATATTCAATTAGAATATAATGGTAAAAAAGTTAACTTAAAATCAATCATGGGTGTTATGAGCCTTGGTGTTGGTAAAGATGCTGAAATTACAATTTATGCTGACGGTAGTGATGAATCTGACGCCATTCAAGCAATCAGTGACGTCTTATCAAAAGAAGGATTGACTAAATAATCATGTCTAAATTAATTAAAGGTATTGCTGCATCTGATGGTGTTGCAATTGCTAAAGCTTACTTATTAGTTGAGCCAGACTTAACATTCGACAAAACTGAAAAAGTCACTGATGTTGAAGGAGAAGTTGCAAAGTTCAATAGCGCTATCGAAGCTTCTAAAGTTGAGTTAACTAAAATTAGAAATAATGCAGAGGTTCAACTAGGTGCTGATAAAGCTGCAATCTTTGATGCACATTTATTAGTTTTAGATGACCCTGAATTAATTCAACCAATTCAAGATAAGATTAAAAATGAAAATGCTAATGCTGCAACAGCATTAACAGATGTAACAACACAATTTGTTACTATTTTTGAATCAATGGATAATGAATACATGAAAGAACGTGCAGCAGATATTCGCGACGTTTCTAAACGTGTTTTATCACACATATTGGGTGTAGAATTACCAAATCCGAGCATGATTGATGAAAGTGTTGTTATTGTAGGGAATGATTTAACACCTTCTGATACAGCTCAATTAAATAAAGAATTTGTACAAGGTTTTGCTACAAATATTGGTGGAAGAACTAGTCACTCTGCAATTATGAGTCGTTCTTTAGAAATTCCAGCAATTGTTGGTACTAAATCAATTACACAAGAAGTTAAACAAGGCGACATGATTATCGTTGATGGATTAAACGGTGATGTTATTATCAATCCAACTGAAGATGAGTTAATCGCTTATCAAGATAAACGTGAACGTTATTTTGCTGACAAAAAAGAGTTACAAAAACTACGTGATGCTGATACTGTTACAGTTGACGGTGTTCATGCTGAACTTGCAGCAAATATTGGTACACCTAATGATTTACCAGGTGTTATTGAAAATGGTGCACAAGGTATTGGCTTATATAGAACTGAGTTCTTATATATGGGTCGTGACCAAATGCCAACAGAAGAAGAACAATTCGAAGCTTATAAAGAAGTATTAGAAGCAATGGACGGAAAACGTGTTGTTGTTCGTACTTTAGATATCGGTGGAGATAAAGAACTTTCTTACTTAAACTTACCTGAAGAGATGAATCCATTCTTGGGTTATAGAGCAATTCGACTTTGTCTTGCGCAACAAGATATTTTCAGACCTCAATTACGAGCATTATTACGTGCATCAGTATACGGTAAATTAAATATCATGTTCCCAATGGTGGCAACAATCAATGAATTTAGAGAAGCTAAAGCTATATTATTAGAAGAAAAAGAAAACCTTAAAAATGAAGGTCATGATGTTTCAGATGATATAGAATTAGGAATTATGGTAGAAATTCCAGCAACTGCAGCATTAGCTGATGTCTTTGCTAAAGAAGTTGATTTCTTCAGTATTGGTACAAATGATTTAATTCAATACACATTAGCTGCAGATCGTATGTCAGAGCGTGTATCTTATTTATACCAACCATATAACCCTTCAATTTTACGCTTAGTTAAACAAGTTATTGAAGCGTCACATAAAGAAGGTAAATGGACTGGTATGTGTGGCGAGATGGCTGGTGATGAAACAGCTATTCCATTGCTATTAGGATTAGGATTAGACGAGTTCTCAATGAGTGCAACATCTATTCTTAAAGCTAGAAGACAAATCAATGGTTTAAGTAAAAATGAAATGACTGAACTTGCAAACCGTGCAGTGGACTGTGCAACGCAAGAAGAAGTGATTGAATTAGTTAACAATTACGCAAAATAAAAAATGTTATCTTATGTAAGGTAATGTCAAAATTAAATCCGAAGCTTTCATACTTAATATGAAAACTTCGGATTTTTTGTTTTGTTATTTTCTTTAATTAGACTTGGATAGTTGATGTTGATTTAGAATGGATAATTCCTATTGATTGAGAACGAGGAAAAATTTCCTCTTAATGTTAATCTTGATCGTAAACAAACAATTTTAAGCTAAAAATAGAAGATTTAATTTTGAATATTTAAAACGCTGTTAATTTTTTCTAAATCGACATGATACATCGGTTTGCCTTTTAATAAAATAAATGGTGTTGAAAATGCATCATAATCCATCATTTCAATTCGATACTTATTATTGTTGATGTTCTTTTCTTCAAAAGCCACTTGATGTTCCGTTAAATAATTTTTTACAAAAGTACATGGCGGACAATCGTTTTGGGTATAAATGATAATATCTGTCATATGAAACTCTCCTTCATTTTTCTAAATTAATATACACAATTATACTGTGAAATACAAATTTGTGAACACATTGTGAACTGACATAAATTATACACAATTTCATAGCGCATAATGTTTCAAAAATGCGCGTTATAGCAATTATAATTAAGTTCATTGTGTTGTCATCAAAAAAAGAAAAAGGTGATGTTTTTATATGGATACAGTTGAAATCAGTCGGTTTTTGACAGCCATGACATTAGCAGTTCATATCATTTTTGCAACGATTGGTGTTGGTATGCCTTTAATGTTCGCAATAGCAGAATTTTTAGGTATTCGCAAAAATGATTTACAATATATAGCTATGGCTAAGCGATGGGCTAAGGCATATACAATAACTGTAGCAGTGGGAGTTGTTACAGGTACAATTATAGGACTTCAATTATCATTAATTTGGCCTACATTTATGGAAATGGGTGGTCATGTTATCGCGCTTCCATTATTTATGGAAACATTTGCATTCTTCTTTGAAGCAATATTCTTAAGTATATATTTATATACGTGGGATCGTTTTAAAAATAAATGGACTCATTTCATAATTAGTATACCGGTAATCATTGGTGGATCATTTTCTGCATTCTTTATTACTTCAGTGAATTCATTTATGAATACACCGGCAGGATTTGAATTAAAAAACGGGAAAATGGTAAATGTACAGCCACTAGAAGCGATGTTTAATCCGTCATTTATTGTGCGTTCTTTTCACGTAATTACAACAGCTGGTATGACAATGGCATTTGTTATTGCATCAATTGCAGCTTTCAAATTATTACGAAATCGTCAGCCAAAAGATACAGGTTACCATAAAAAAGCTTTAAATATGTCCATGATAGTTGGATTCTTTTCAACATTACTGTCTATGCTGGCAGGAGATTTATCAGCAAAATTCTTGCATAAATTTCAACCTGAAAAATTAGCAGCATATGAATGGCATTTCGATACTTCATCACATGCTAAATTATTACTTTTTGGTGTATTAGATGAGAAGACGCATCAAGTTAAAGGTGCCATTGAATTGCCTGGACTATTAAGCTTCCTTGCAGATAACAGTGTTAAAACAAAAGTACAAGGATTAAATGATTTTCCGAAAAGTTTACATCCTCCTTTAATTGTCCATTATTTCTTTGATTTGATGGTTACAATGGGGATATTATGTTTTGTCATTTCAGGAATTTATATGTTAACGCTAATTTTTAAAAAGCTAAGAAAATTCTCAACTCACAAATGGCTACTATATGGAATACTACTAACAGGTCCTGCGTCAATGTTGGCGATTGAGTTTGGATGGTTCTTAACTGAAATGGGTAGACAACCGTGGATTGTACGTGGTTATATGCGCGTAGCAGAAGCAGCAACACAAGCAGGCGGTATAACCTTTGTTACAATATTATTTGGCATTTTATATATCATTTTAATGTATACATGCGCGTATGTTTTGATTCGTATGTTTAAAAATAAGCCGGCATATGAAGACGTTAATCGTTTAGCCAAGAAGCAAGGAGGAGAAGTTGAAAAATGATTTACGCATTTATTGGTATAACTGTTTTATGGTTGTTTTTATTTTGCTATATCATTATTGCTTCTATAGATTTTGGAGCAGGTTTCTTCGCATTGCATTCTAAAATAACGGGTGATGAAAAGAAAATTAATCATTTAATATCACGTTACTTAAATCCAGTATGGGAAGTTACAAATGTATTCTTTGTTTTCTTTTTTGTTGGTTTTGTTGGATTCTTTCCAGAATCAATTAAATATTTAGGTACAGTGTTATTAATTCCAGGATCTATTGCGCTAATCATGATTTCATTAAGAAATAGCTTTTATGCCTTTGAAAACTATGGGCAAGATACTAAATTAACATGGATGATGATGTATGGCTTAAGTGGATTACTTATACCAGCCTCCTTATCTACAGCATTAACTATTACTGAAGGTGGCTATATCAATGTAAAAAATAATATGATTGATTTAGATTGGATTCAGTTATTATTAAGTCCATTTGCATGGTCTGTAGTCTTTTTAGCAATTATATCAGTATTGTATATTTCATCAGGATTTTTAACATATTATGCGAAAAAGGCTAATGATGAACCAGCATATCTTTTAACTAGACAGTGGCATATATTTTTAGGACCACCAATGATCATTATTTGTTTATTTGTATTTTTATCATTAAGGATTCAAAATGCAGAACATTTTTACTCAGCCGTTTTTGAATATTGGTGGATGTTTGCTATAAGTTTTATATTCTTTGCTGTAGCATCACTTTTGACATATTTGAAAAAACATCATGGTTGGGCATTTGTATTTGTTATTTTACAGATGATGTTCGCATTCTTTGGTTATGGTATAAGTAAGTTGCCATACTTACTATATCCGTTTGTAAAAATTACAGATGCATACGTTAATCCTGAAATGGGTTGGACATTAGTAATTGTCTTTATTTTAGGTTTACTTTTATTACTTCCATCGTTAATATTATTATTAAGGTTATTTGTTTTCGACAAAGAATATGTTGAAGGAAAGAAATCATAAATTATGATGTAACCCCAACATTTATTTACTTGCATTGCTGCAATTAGATTAATTCGTTGGGGTTCTCATTTATATTAGTTCGAATTTTAATTTTTTTAAGAATTAATGAATATAATTTGATGGAGGGCGAATATGGGTAAAGAGTATGTTGTCATTGGACTTGGCCGATTTGGTGGTAGTATAGTTCGCGAATTGAATGCATTAGACATGGATGTAATGGCAATTGACTATGATGAAAATAGAGTGAATGAATATAGTGATATTGCTACACATGCAGTAGTTGCTGATACAACTGATGAAGCGGTAATGAAGAGTTTAGGTATTCGTAATTTTGATCATGTTATTGTAGCTATCGGTGAAAATATTCAGTCAAGTACGTTAACGACGTTGATTTTAAAAGAGTTAGGTGTGAAAAAAGTTACAGCAAAAGCTCAAAATGATTATCATGCGAAAATATTGAACAAAATTGGTGCTGATACGGTAGTTCATCCTGAACGTGATATGGGTAGACGTATAGCGCATAATGTTGCAAGTGCTAGCGTGTTAGACTATCTAGAATTAGCTGATGAACATTCTATAGTTGAATTGAAAGCTACTGAAAAGATGGCAGGGCAATCTATTATAGATTTAGATATTCGTGCGCAATATGGTATTAATATCATTGCCATCAAACGAGGTAAAGATTTTATCATATCACCAAATCCAAATATTAATTTAGAAATTGGCGATATTTTAATTATGATTGGTCATGATAATGATTTAAATCGTTTCGAAAAGAATATTGCAACTAGATAAGAAACGATTACGAACTTAAAAGATGTAGTTAAAACGATTAGAACGTATTTTATTAAATATAAATGATCCAAATATAATGGATTGATGTTAAATTTTATGATTTTTCATCAATCCATTTTTTATTTCAAACAAAAAACTACTAACACATGATCTGTTCGATAACATACGATGTTGTGTTAGTAGTTTTATAATTATTATTTATTTTTTGTTTCTTTTTGTTCGTTAACTTTCATGATAACTGGTAAAATCATAGGTTTTCTAGCTGTCTTTTCATATAGATATGGTTGTAATGTTTCGATAATGGAAGATTTAATTTGATGCCATTGAATATCTTTGTTTTGGTTTAACTTACTAATAACATCAGTTTTAATTTTGCGTTGTGCATCATAAATTAATTGACCAGATTCTCTCATATATACGAAACCTCGTGAGATAATGTCTGGGCCTGACAATAATTTATTAGTATTAAAATCAATACTTACAACAACAATTACAAGACCTTCTTCAGATAACATTTTACGGTCTCTAATTACAACGTTGCCAATATCCCCAATACCACTACCATCAACAAGTACATTGCCAGATGGTATACGTCCAGCCTTACGAGCGGAATCATGTGTTAATGCTAAGACGTCACCAATATCAAAGATAAAGACATTATCCTCCTCAACACCACATTCTACACCAGTTTCACCATGTGCTTTTAACATGCGATATTCACCGTGAATCGGTAAGAAATATTTAGGTTTGATCAGACGTAACATCAACTGTTGATCACCTTGAGAGCCGTGACCTGAAGTATGGATATTAGAAATCTTACTATGAATAACATCAGCACCAGCTTTATATAGTGCATTTATTGTTCTATTAATACTCTTAGTATTACCTGGAATAGGTGATGAACTAAATACAACTGTATCATCTGGAATAATTTTAATTTGTTTATGCGTACCATTAGCGATTCGCGATAATGCAGCCATTGGTTCACCTTGAGAACCAGTACATAAAATTAATAACTCATGTTTAGGTACAGTATTAATTTTATTTGGTTCAATAAATGTTTCGGGTGGTGCTTTAATATATCCAAGTTCCATACCGATTTTAATATTGTTCTCCATTGAACGACCGAATGTAACAATTTTACGGTTGTTTTTAATTGCTGCTTCAACAGCTTGCTGAACTCGATAAATATTAGATGCAAAAGTAGCGAAAATAATTCTACCTTTACAATTACGGAAGATTTTATCTACGTTTTGACCAACTTCACGTTCACTTAAAGTAAAATCTGGTACAAGTGAATTTGTGGAGTCGGAAAGTAAACATAATACGCCTTCTTCACCTAATTGAGCCATTTTTGCAATGTTTGCTGGTTTACCAACTGGAGTAAAATCGAATTTAAAGTCACCAGTATGGACAATTTTTCCTTCAGGTGTATCAACTATTACACCATATGTTTCAGGAATACTGTGTGTAGTTAAATAGAATGAAATTGTGAAATGCTTAGATTTGATAACACTATCTTCATTTATTTCGTGTAATTTAGCTGTGCGTAATAAGTGATGTTCTTCAAGTTTATTACGGATTAAACCTAATGCTAATGGACCGCCGTATATAGGTATATTAAGTTGTTTTAATAGGAAGGGCACACCGCCTATATGGTCTTCGTGACCATGCGTAATAAATAGGCCAACAATTTTATCTTGGTTTTGTTCTAGGTAAGTGTAGTCGGGAATGACGTAGTCAATACCTAATAAGTTGTCATCAGGGAATTTAATACCTGCATCGATAATGACGATTTCGTCTTTATACTCTACTGCATAAGTATTTTTACCGATTTCACCTAGACCTCCAAGAGCATATACACCTACTTCATTTGGATGTAATTGTTTCATTATTTAGCAATCTCCACATTGAAGTGTTCTGAATTTTCTTTTTCGTAATCTAAATGTGCGCCCTCTAATTTAGTAATAAATTCAATGTTAAAATTACGATCTTTCAAGTAACGACGTACTTGTTCTTCTGTTTGAGCTTCAACATAAAGTGACTGTGTATTCTCACGCACAATTACTTCATCTCTATTATGTTGATAAAAAACTTTAAATACTGCCATGTTAAAAATTCCTCCTAAGAATGTTTGTTTAATATATTGTTAATCCTAGTAAAAATCGAAAAGTAGTATCTACGATAAAATCATTTTTATTGCAAATCATTTTAAGAACCTAAAAATTGATTTAACAATTATATTGATTAGAAACTAGGGACATCTTGTCGTTCATTTTAAAAAGTTAGTGAAAAATCACTAAAATTTCAGTTAAATCTTATTTTACATGATGAATGATAATAAATAAAGCAGTTTATCTCACTGGAAAGCTAGGATTTTGAATAAAAGTACAGATTTAATTATGAAAATAAATCAATCTAGATTAACGATTGTTAAGAAAATATTCAAACAGTTTAATCTCATAAGATAAAGTCAAATCGAAGTTTATAAATATTAATTATTGAAAGGTGTTACAAATCAATTTAAAAGTGGTTTCATAAAAAAACAGCCCAAGACATAGAATTGTCTCAGACTGTATGATTGATGATTATTAATTTTAAACGCCAACTGCATCTGTGTGTGGCTGTAATGGATGATCTTTATCAATATGATCATAGAACATTACGCCATTTAAATGATCAATTTCATGTTGGAACACAATAGCAGGATATCCTTTTAATCTTAATTGTACATCGTTACCCTCGATGTCTTTAGCTTTAATTGTAATTCGGTTATGTCGATGAACTAGACCAGCAATATTATCATCAACACTTAGGCAACCTTCACCAGTTGGTAAGTATGCTTCTTGAACGCTGTGACTTACAATTTTAGGGTTTACTAACATATAGTCATATACTTTACCATTGCCGTCATCTGGAATTAAAACAGCAATCATTCGTTTTGAAATATTAATTTGAGGAGCTGCTAATCCAACACCTGAACGTAGTCCATAACGTTTTGCGGTTTCCTCGTCTTGACTATTTACTAAAAATTCTCTCATTGCGATTAATGTTTCTTTATCTTCATTAGATAATGGCAATTCTAATTCAGCGGCTTTTTGACGTAATGTTGGATGCCCGTCTCTAATAATGTCTTTCATTGTTAACATATATTACACCTTCCTTAAATGTTGTTTTAATTTGTTTTAGTTGAATGACAGTAAGAAGGTTGTTAAGATACTCATACATTTTAATTGATATTATGAAATTGGAACCTAATACCGTCATAATTTATTTTGGATAGTAATTTAAATTTATATGTGTTAAGAATTGTTTTTAAAATTGTCCGAATGAGCTTTGTATTGCAATTTTAATATAGAATATCATTTATCTTCTTAACTTTAAAAATTATATTATAAATTACGTAACTGTCAACAAATATACTTAAGAGAAGCATTAGCACTTAAGTTGTTTAAAAATTGATTTCCATTAAGATTTTATTTATCATTTATTTATATAGCAAGTGGAGGTACAAGAAATGAAATTTGGAAAAACAGTCGCAGTAGTATTAGCATCAAGTGTCTTACTTGCCGGATGTACTACAGATAAGAAAGAAATCAAGGCGTATATTGAGCAAATGGATAAAATTAAGAAAGATGAAGAACCAATCAAGTCAGTTGGTAAAAAAATTGCTGAACTAGATGAGAAAAAGGGTAAATTAACTTCTAAATTAAATAGTCAAGGCCAAGATGCAACTATCCGAGAAGAAACTGTAAAAGATTTAATTAAAAATACGGACGAACGACTCAAGGAATTTAAAAAAGAAGAGGACGCAATCAAAAAATCTGAACAAGACTTTAAAAAAGCAGGAAGCCATATTGATACAATTGGTAATGATGTTAAACGTAAAGAAGTAGAGCAGCTTAATGATGCGTTAAAAGAAAAATATAAGATTCATGTTAAATATGCAGAAACATACAAAAAAGCTGTCAATTCAGAAAAAGTTTTGTTTAAATATTTAGGTCAAATTGATGCTACACAACAAGGTGTTAGAGAGAAAGAAAAACCAATCATACAAAACTATAAGAAAGTAAAAGAAATAACAGATGAATATTCAAAAGTAAACAAAAAAGTTGCAAGAGAAAAACAAGATGTAGATCAGCTCGTATAGAATAATGATACAGGTAATAAGAAACCACTAATACAGTTTCTATTATCTGTATCTTTTTTATTAAAACAGAACTTTTTCAAATGGTTTAACAGTGCCATTTATTTATGGTACAATTAATTAGGATAAAATGAATTTCTATACAATTATGGGAAAGGTATGGTGAATTGAATGGCTCCTAAGTTACAAGCCCAATTCGATGCAGTAAAAGTTTTAAATGATACTCAATCGAAATTTGAAATGGTTCAAATTTTGGATGAGAATGGTAACGTCGTAAATGAAGACTTAGTACCTGATCTTACGGATGAACAATTAGTTGAATTAATGGAAAGAATGGTATGGACTCGTATCCTTGATCAACGTTCTATCTCATTAAACAGACAAGGACGTTTAGGTTTCTATGCACCAACTGCTGGTCAAGAAGCGTCACAATTAGCGTCACAATACGCTTTAGAAAAAGAAGATTACGTATTACCTGGATACAGAGATGTTCCTCAAATTATTTGGCACGGTTTACCATTAACAGATGCTTTCTTATTCTCAAGAGGTCACTTCAAAGGAAATCAATTCCCTGAAGGTGTTAATGCATTAAGCCCACAAATCATCATCGGTGCTCAATACATTCAAGCAGCTGGTGTTGCATTTGCACTTAAAAAACGTGGTAAAAAAGCAGTTGCAATCACATACACTGGTGACGGTGGTTCATCACAAGGTGATTTCTACGAAGGTATTAACTTTGCAGCAGCTTATAAAGCACCTGCAATTTTCGTTATTCAAAACAATAACTATGCAATTTCAACTCCAAGAAGCAAGCAAACTGCTGCTGAAACTTTAGCTCAAAAAGCAATAGCTGTAGGTATTCCTGGAATCCAAGTTGATGGTATGGATGCATTAGCTGTTTATCAAGCAACTAAAGAAGCACGTGATCGTGCAGTTGCAGGCGAAGGTCCAACATTAATTGAAACTATGACTTACCGTTATGGTCCACATACAATGGCTGGTGACGATCCAACTCGTTACAGAACTTCAGATGAAGATGCTGAATGGGAGAAAAAAGATCCATTAGTACGTTTCCGTAAATTCCTTGAAAACAAAGGTTTATGGAATGAAGAAAAAGAAAACGAAGTTATTGAACGTGCAAAAGCTGATATTAAAGCAGCAATTAAAGAGGCTGATAACACTGAAAAACAAACTGTTACTTCTCTAATGGAAATTATGTATGAAGATATGCCTCAAAACTTAGCAGAACAATATGAAATTTACAAAGAGAAGGAGTCGAAGTAAGCCATGGCACAAATGACAATGGTTCAAGCGATTAATGACGCGCTTAAAACTGAACTTAAAAATGACCAAGATGTATTAATTTTTGGTGAAGACGTTGGTGTTAACGGCGGTGTTTTCCGTGTTACTGAAGGACTACAAAAAGAATTTGGTGAAGATAGAGTATTCGATACACCTTTAGCTGAATCTGGTATCGGTGGTTTAGCAATGGGTCTTGCAGTTGAAGGGTTCCGTCCAGTTATGGAAGTACAATTCTTAGGTTTCGTATTTGAAGTATTTGATGCGATTGCTGGACAAATTGCTCGTACACGTTTCCGTTCAGGTGGTACTAAAACTGCACCTGTTACTATTCGTAGCCCATTCGGTGGTGGAGTTCACACACCTGAATTACACGCTGATAACTTAGAAGGTATTTTAGCTCAATCTCCTGGTCTTAAAGTTGTAATTCCTTCAGGTCCATATGATGCTAAAGGTTTATTAATTTCTTCTATTAGAAGTAATGACCCAGTCGTATACTTAGAACATATGAAATTATATCGTTCTTTCCGTGAAGAAGTACCTGAAGAAGAATATACAATTGACATAGGTAAAGCGAATGTTAAAAAAGAAGGTAACGACATTTCAATCATCACTTATGGTGCAATGGTTCAAGAATCAATGAAAGCTGCAGAAGAACTTGAAAAAGATGGTTACTCTGTTGAAGTTATTGACTTACGTACTGTACAACCACTTGATGTAGATACATTAGTAGCTTCAGTTGAAAAAACTG
Source organism: Staphylococcus argenteus (assembly GCF_000236925.1). NCBI lineage: Bacteria > Bacillati > Bacillota > Bacilli > Caryophanales > Staphylococcaceae > Staphylococcus > Staphylococcus argenteus. The sequence continues at coordinate 1,051,002 of NC_016941.1, forward strand.
GACGTGCACTTGTTGTTCAAGAAGCACAACGTCAAGCAGGTGTTGGTGCAGCAGTAGTGGCTGAAATAAGTGAACGTGCAATCCTTTCATTAGAAGCTCCAATCGGAAGAGTTGCAGCGGCTGATACTATTTATCCATTTACACAAGCTGAAAATGTTTGGTTACCAAACAAAAACGACATCATCGAAAAAGCAAAAGAAACTTTAGAATTTTAATTAATATAAAAATTAACGAAGTTAGCGTATTTTAGTCTTATTGATTAAAATAAAATGATTAATTTGCGAAATCTAGGAGGGCAAAAACGTGGCATTTGAATTTAGATTACCCGATATCGGGGAAGGTATCCACGAAGGTGAAATTGTAAAATGGTTTGTTAAAGCTGGAGATACTATTGAAGAAGACGATGTTTTAGCAGAAGTACAAAACGACAAATCAGTAGTAGAAATTCCTTCACCAGTTTCTGGTACTGTAGAAGAAGTAGTTGTTGAAGAAGGTACAGTAGCTGTAGTTGGTGATGTAATTGTTAAAATTGATGCACCAGATGCAGAAGACATGCAATTTAAAGGTCATGATGATGATTCATCAGCTAAAGAAGAACCAGCTAAAGAGGAAGCGCCAGCTGAGCAAGCACCAGTAGCAGCTCAAACTGAAGAAGTAGATGAAAACAGAACTGTAAAAGCAATGCCATCAGTGCGTAAATACGCTCGTGAAAAAGGTGTTAACATTAAAGCAGTTCCAGGTTCAGGTAAAAATGGACGTATTACTAAAGAAGATGTTGATGCATACTTAAATGGTGGTGCACCAGCAGCTACTAATGAATCAGCTGCTTCAACTTCAACTGAAGAAGTTGATGAAACACCAGCAGCGCCTGCAGCAGTATCATTAGAAGGTGACTTCCCAGAAACAACTGAAAAAATCCCAGCTATGCGTAGAGCAATTGCAAAAGCAATGGTTAACTCTAAACATACTGCGCCTCACGTAACATTAATGGATGAAATTGATGTACAAGCATTATGGGATCACCGTAAGAAATTCAAAGAAATCGCAGCTGAACAAGGAACTAAATTAACATTCTTACCTTATGTTGTTAAAGCACTTGTTTCTGCATTGAAAAAATACCCAGCACTTAACACTTCATTCAATGAAGAAGCTGGTGAAATCGTTCATAAACATTACTGGAATATCGGTATTGCAGCAGACACTGATAGAGGATTATTAGTTCCTGTTGTTAAACATGCTGATCGTAAGTCTATTTTCCAAATTTCAGATGAAATTAATGAGTTAGCTGTTAAAGCACGTGATGGTAAATTAACAGCCGATGAAATGAAAGGTGCAACATGCACAATCAGTAATATCGGTTCAGCTGGTGGACAATGGTTCACTCCAGTTATCAATCACCCAGAAGTAGCAATCTTAGGAATAGGCCGTATTGCTCAAAAACCAATCGTTAAAGATGGTGAAATTGTTGCTGCACCAGTATTAGCATTATCATTAAGCTTTGACCACAGACAAATCGATGGTGCAACTGGACAAAATGCAATGAATCACATTAAACGTTTATTAAATAATCCAGAATTATTATTAATGGAGGGGTAAAACATGGTAGTTGGAGATTTCCCAATTGAAACAGATACTATAGTAATCGGAGCAGGTCCTGGTGGATACGTTGCAGCAATTCGTGCAGCTCAATTAGGACAAAAAGTAACAATCGTTGAGAAAGGTAATTTAGGTGGTGTTTGCTTAAACGTTGGTTGTATTCCTTCTAAAGCATTACTACATGCTTCTCACCGTTTTGTTGAAGCGCAACATTCTGAAAACTTAGGTGTTATTGCTGAGAGCGTTTCATTAAACTTCCAAAAAGTTCAAGAATTCAAGTCATCAGTAGTTAATAAACTAACTGGTGGTGTTGAAGGCTTACTTAAAGGTAACAAAGTAAACATCGTTAAAGGTGAAGCATATTTCGTAGATAACAATAGCTTACGAGTTATGGACGAAAAAAGCGCACAAACATACAACTTTAAAAATGCAATCATTGCAACAGGTTCAAGACCAATTGAAATTCCTAATTTCAAATTTGGTAAACGTGTTATCGACTCAACAGGTGCTTTAAACTTACAAGAAGTACCAGGTAAATTAGTTGTAGTTGGTGGAGGATATATTGGTTCTGAGTTAGGTACAGCATTTGCTAACTTCGGTTCAGAAGTAACTATCCTTGAAGGTGCTAAAGACATTTTAGGTGGCTTTGAAAAACAAATGACACAACCTGTTAAAAAAGGTATGAAAGAAAAAGGTGTTGAAATCGTTACTGAAGCTATGGCTAAATCAGCTGAAGAAACAGATAACGGTGTTAAAGTTACTTATGAAGCTAAAGGTGAAGAAAAAACAATCGAAGCTGATTATGTATTAGTAACTGTTGGTCGTCGTCCAAATACTGATGAATTAGGCCTTGAAGAATTAGGCGTAAAATTTGCAGATCGTGGATTATTAGAAGTTGACAAACAAAGCCGTACTTCTATCAGCAATATCTATGCAATTGGTGATATCGTTCCAGGTTTACCACTTGCTCATAAAGCTAGCTACGAAGCTAAAGTTGCTGCTGAAGCAATTGATGGTCAAGCTGCTGAAGTGGATTACATTGGTATGCCAGCAGTATGCTTTACTGAACCAGAATTAGCTACAGTTGGTTATTCAGAAGCACAAGCTAAAGAAGAAGGTTTAGCAATTAAAGCTTCTAAATTCCCATACGCAGCAAATGGTCGTGCTTTATCATTAGATGATACTAACGGATTTGTTAAACTTATTACTCTTAAAGAAGATGATACTTTGATTGGTGCTCAAGTAGTAGGTACTGGTGCTTCAGATATTATCTCTGAATTAGGTTTAGCAATTGAAGCTGGTATGAATGCAGAAGATATCGCATTAACTATCCATGCGCATCCAACATTAGGTGAGATGACAATGGAAGCAGCTGAAAAAGCTATCGGATACCCAATCCATACAATGTAATTTCTGATTTTATAAAGATTCATTCTTTTAGAGCTGTAGCATTTGCTACGGCTCTTTTTAATTTGTGGTTATTTTATTTAGTATATTAAATCTAAAACATTATAAAATACTATTTCGATATCAAAATGACATGTTATACTAGCGTTGCTAACAAATGAGTGGAGGTGATTTTCAATGGAATATGAATATCCAATCGATTTAGACTGGAGCAACGAAGAAATGCTTTCAGTAATTACATTCTTTAATCATGTTGAAAAATATTATGAGTCAGGAGTTAATGCAGGAAAATTTATGCAAGCGTATAAAGTATTTAAATCAATAGTTCCTGGCAAAGCTGAAGAGAAGCAAATCTTCAATACATTTGAAAAAAGTAGTGGATACAATAGCTACAAAGCTATTCAAAATGTTAAAACGTACTCTGAAGATCAATATGTGACAGCAAAGTAATAATTTGTTTGAAATGATATATTTTATACAGGTTTTTCATTAAAAGCTATTGCTAATAAAGCTATATTTTGGTACCTTTATCAAGTGTTAAACAAAATGTTTGATAATAGTAAACTTAATATAGCTTTTTTAGGTGGAAAAATAATGAACATAGGTAATAAAATTAAAAATCTTAGAAGAATTAAAAATCTCACGCAAGAAGAACTTGCTGAGCGTACAGACTTATCAAAAGGATACATTTCACAAATTGAAAGTGAACATGCATCGCCAAGTATGGAAACATTTTTAAATATCATTGAGGTATTAGGGACAACACCCAGTGATTTTTTTAAAGATACTGAAAATGAAAAAGTGTTATATAAGAAGGCGGATCAAGTTATTTATGATGAATATGATGAAGGTTACATATTAAATTGGTTAGTATCAAAATCTAACGAATATGATATGGAGCCATTAATACTAACGTTAAAGCCTGGTGCTTCATATAAAACTTTTAATCCATCAGAGTCTGATACATTTATTTATTGCATGTCAGGTCAAATTACACTTAATTTAGGTAAAGAAAAATATCAAGCACAAGAAGAAGACGTTTTGTATTTTAAAGCACGTGACAATCATCGCTTATCTAATGAATCAAACGTTGAAACACGAATACTTATTGTAGCAACAGCTTCATATTTATAGGGGGATCTTATATGGAACCATTATTATCATTAAAATCAGTTAGTAAAAGCTATGATGATCTTAATATCTTAGACGAGATAGATATCGATATTGAATCGGGATACTTTTATACATTATTAGGTCCTTCAGGTTGTGGAAAAACAACAATTTTAAAATTAATTGCAGGATTTGAATATCCTGATAGTGGTGAAGTAATTTATCAAAACAAACCAATAGGAAACTTACCTCCAAATAAGCGAAAAGTGAATACGGTCTTTCAAGACTATGCTTTATTTCCACATTTAAATGTTTATGATAATATTGCTTTCGGTCTGAAATTAAAAAAATTTTCCAAAGTACAAATCGATCAAAAAGTAAGAGAAGCATTAAAATTAGTTAAACTATCAGGTTATGAGAAACGAAACATTAATGAAATGAGTGGTGGACAAAAGCAACGTGTCGCAATTGCACGTGCTATTGTAAATGAGCCAGAAATTTTATTATTAGACGAATCCTTATCTGCCTTAGATTTAAAATTACGTACAGAAATGCAATATGAATTAAGAGAATTACAATCACGTTTAGGGATTACCTTCATATTCGTTACGCATGATCAAGAAGAAGCTTTGGCACTCAGTGATTATCTATTTGTGTTGAAAGATGGGAAGATTCAACAATTTGGAACACCTACAGATATTTATGATGAACCTGTCAATAGATTTGTAGCTGATTTCATTGGAGAGTCCAACATAGTTGAAGGGCGCATGGTAAGAGATTATGTTGTGAATATTTATGGACAAGATTTTGAATGTGTTGATATGGGTATACCTGCAAACAAAAAAGTAGAGGTCGTTATTCGACCAGAAGACATTTCGTTAATTAAAGCGGAAGAAGGATTGTTTAAAGCAACTGTTGATTCTATGTTATTTAGAGGAGTTCACTATGAAATATGTTGTATTGACCGTAAAGGATATGAATGGGTAATACAAACGACAAAAAAAGCTGAAGTAGGTAGCGAAGTTGGTCTGTATTTCGACCCTGAAGCAATACACATTATGGTGCCAGGTGAGACTGAAGAAGAATTTGATAAACGTATTGAAAGCTACGAGGAAGTTGACAATGCGTAATACTAATAAATTACTTTTAATTCCATACTTATTATGGATGGTCATATTTATTATTATACCTGTAGTATTACTCGTTTATTTCTCATTTTTAGATATTAATGGACACTTCAGCTTCACCAATTATCAACAAATTTTTACTACTAAATATTTGAAAATGTTTGCATATTCAATTTTATACGCTGCTTTGATTACAATTATAACGCTGGTTATCAGTTATCCAGCAGCATACTACATTACTCGCTCAAAATTTCAAAACATCTTGTTAATGATAATGATTATTCCGACATGGATAAATTTGTTGTTAAAGACATATGCTTTTATTGGATTACTTAGTCACGATGGTGTTATAAATCAATTTTTCCATTTATTTAATTTACCATCGTTTAATTTGTTATTTACAACTGGGGCATTTTTAGTAGTAGCAAGTTACATTTATATACCATTTATGATTTTACCAATTTTTAACAGTATGAAAGCCATACCTAATAATTTATTACAAGCATCTAGTGACTTAGGCGCTAGTCCTTTTTATACATTTAGAAAAGTAATTATGCCATTGACAAAAGAAGGTGTCATGACTGGTATTCAAGTAACTTTTATCCCATCATTATCATTATTTATGATTACACGTTTAATTGCAGGTAACAAAGTAATAAATATTGGTACGGCAATCGAAGAACAATTTTTAACAATTCAAAATTATGGCATGGGGTCAACTATAGCAATATTCCTTATTGTATTTATGGCATTTATTTTAATCATTACAAAATCATCTAATGGGAGAGGGTGAATCATATGAAATGGTATGGAAAGTTATATATAGGAATATTATTAGCAATTTTATACATCCCTATATTCTTTTTAATGTTCTATTCATTCAATTCGGCAGGTAATATGATTCACTTTGAGCATTTTACATTAGAACATTATCAATCTTTATTTCAAAATGACCATTTGATGTCTGTTATTTTCAATACGATAGCTGTGGCACTTATAGCTGCATCTATATCTACAGTAATTGGAACTTTTGGTGCGATTGCCATTTATTATTTAAGAAATAAGCAATTTAAAGTTACTCTTTTAACGCTTAATAATGTGTTAATGGTGTCATCAGATGTGGTCATAGGTGCGTCATTTTTAATTATGTTTACGACAATCGGTCATTTCACAGGTTTAGGATTAGGATTTTGGACAGTTCTTACGTCGCATATTGCGTTCTGTATTCCAATAGTTGTGATTATAGTATTACCGCAACTTTATGAAATGAATAACAACATGTTAAACGCTGCAAGAGATTTAGGGGCAACTGAGCCACAATTGTTAAGTAATGTTATCATTCCAAATATTTTACCTTCTATTATAGGTGGATTCTTTATGGCTTTAACGTATTCATTAGATGACTTTACTGTAAGTTTCTTCGTTACTGGTAATGGTTTTAGTGTATTATCTGTTGAAGTGTATGCGATGGCGCGTAAAGGAATTAGTATGGAAATAAATGCAATATCGACATTATTATTTGCAGTTATTGTATTTGGTATTCTTGGATATTATTTAATTCAATATGTGATTAATAAGAAAAAGCTAATGAAACGAGGTGTAAAACAGTGAAGAGATTTTTACAACTCATTATAGGTGCTTTAGTTGTTGGAATGATATGCCTTGCTGTAAGTCATTGGTTTAAATCAAAAGAACAAGTGCACACGAATCAAAAGATTTATGTTTACAATTGGGGCGAATATATTGATCCGGATTTAATTAAAAAGTTTGAAAAAGAAACTGGCATTCAAGTTGTTTATGAAACATTCGATTCAAATGAAGCAATGGAAGCAAAAATTCGCAATGGTGGAACACATTATGATGTTGCATTCCCTAGTGAATATACTGTACAAAAACTTAAAAGAGATAACCTATTATTACCAATTAATCATAAAAAAGTACCTAATATTAAAAATTTAGATCCTGATTATATGAACATGTCATTCGATAAAGGTAATAAATATTCATTACCTTATTTTTTTGGAACTGTGGGAATACTTTATAATAAGGAAAAGTATCCAAATGAAACATTTGATAGTTGGAAATCATTGTATAATCCTAAATTTAAAAATCAAATATTATTAGTTGATGGTGCCAGAGAAATTATAGGCATGAGTTTAAATAAACTTGGGTATAATCTTAATGACAGTAATCCTCATCATCTTAAGGAAGCAGAAAGAGATTTAACAAAATTATCACCACAAGTAAGAGGTGTGGTTGGTGATGAAATTACCATGATGCTACAGCAAAATGAAGGGAATATTGCGGTAGTTTGGAGCGGAGTTGCAGCACCTTTAGTACAAGAAGGTGATAAATACAACTACGTTATTCCAAAAGAAGGTTCTAATCTATGGTTTGATAATATGGTGATTCCTAAAACAGCTCAAAATAAAGAAGGCGCTTATAAATTTATGAATTTCTTATTGGATGCTAAAAATAACAAACAAAATACGGAATTTGTAGGTTACGCTACACCAAACAAAGCGGCAAGAGATTTATTGCCTAAAGAAATAAAAGATGATCACCGATTTTATCCAACAAAACAAGAGCAAAAACGTCTTGAAGTATACAAAGATTTAGGACAAGAAGTTTTAAGTGAATACAACGAAAACTTTTTGAATTTCAAAATGTCATTAAAATAAAAATCATAAATAGTAGTTATTTGTTGGATATTTAGTTATAATAACTGGATAAGTACTATAAGGAGTTGTAACGAATGACTGGAGAACAATTTACTCAAATTAAACGTCCAGTAAGTAGATTAACTGAAAAAGTTCTAGGTTGGCTATGTTGGGTAATGTTATTAGTGCTTACCATTATTACTATGTTTATAGCACTTGTTTCATTTAGTAATAATACATCAATTGCTAATCTTGAAAATACATTAAACAACAATGCTTTTATTCAACAATTATTAGCTGGTAACGGCTATAATACAACACAATTTGTAATTTGGTTACAAAATGGTATATGGGCGATTATCGTTTACTTTATTGTGTGTTTATTAATTTCATTTTTAGCACTTATTTCAATGAATATTAGAATTTTGTCAGGCTTTTTATTCTTAATATCAGCTTTTGTAACGATTCCTTTAATCTTACTTATTGTTACATTAATCATACCAATTTTATTCTTTATAATTGCAATGATGATGTTTATAAGAAAAGATAAAGTTGAAATGGTTGGTCCGCAATATTATGAAGGCTATAATGAGCCATATTATGATTATCGTGAACCAGTATATGAACGACCTCAACCAAAAGATGAATACTATGATGAACCTAAACATGAAAGTGAAGCGGAGAAAGCGCATACTGTATATGATCAAGAGAAAGATAAATATGATCAATTTCCTAAACGTGCAGTTGAAAGTGAATATAATACCGTGGAAACAAGTGAGGGCGAACCATCAGTATTATCTCGACAAGCTAAATACAAACAAAAAAGTACCGAAGAGTTAGGTATTGAAGATGATGGGTATTATGCAGAACCAGAAGTTGACCCTAAAGAACTTAAGGCTCAACAAAAAAGAGAAAAAGCTGAAATTAAAGCGAAAAAGAAAGAAAAACGAAAAGCATATAATCAACGAATGAAAGAACGTAGAAAAAATCAACCTAGTGCAGTTAGTCAACGTCGAATGAATTTTGAAGAGCGACGTCAAATTTACAACAATGATATTACCGAAGAACGCAATTCAAGTGAAGTTAAGGACAATAACAAACACGAATAAATAAAATAAGCCAGATTAGTGTAGAAGATATAGAAATTCTTTCATGCTAATCTGGCTTTTTTGAAATCAATGCTACTTAAATAAAGCTTGAAATAAAAGTTACAAAAGATGAGTGTAATTGATCCTGCTTTTAAAATGAATATAGTTTAACTATTAAATTTAATTATTATTGTGTTCCCGGGTAAAAATTTTAAAAAAGAAAGTGAAAATATGGTAATATACAAGTAAATTAAACTTCGTATATTTAAAATATACATATATCTTAGTTCACCTAATACAAATAGAAAGGATAATAACATGAATAGAAAACCTGAATTAATTATGTCTTGGATTGCAAACAGTATTAGTATTATTTATTTTTTAATCTTAGGTTTATCATATGTTTCATTAAAAAGTGGTAACGCGACACAAAGGGAAGAATTAGCAAAGCAGTTGTCTAAAAATGGAGGTAATGTGTCTTTAGATATGCTTACTACATCAATAGGCGTTCTGGCAATTATTTTATTGCTTTCAACTCTTTATGGAATATTTGCAACTATCTGTATCAAAGCGCGTAGAAAATTAGCGATATCACTTTTCGTCTTTGCAGTCATTATAAGTTTTATAGCATTAAATTTGTTAGCGATTATTTTATGGATTGTCGTCATATTTATGTTAATTTCTAAAAAGGAACAGACTGAAAAAAGCTATACGGAAAAACGCCATAAAGACGATGAATACATTTATCATTAATTAATATATTAAAAAGAAAAACCATTAAAATGTAGTTGGTCTAATAATGACTAAACGTACATTCTAATGGTTTTTTAATTATCCTTGTAATTCTTGGAATGTTTCAATGATTAAGTATACATTTAAAATACTTAAAATTATGATTAGTGTCCACGAAATAATATTTACCCATGTTTTATTATAAAAAGGTCCCATTAAATCTTTATTACTAGTTGCCAATTGTAATGGAATTAAACAAAATGGTAACGCAATACTTAGGAATACTTGAGAGAAAACAAGTAACTGTTCTATTTTAGCTGCGTTACCTTTAAAAATGATTAAACAGACGATAACAGGAATGATTGCAAGTGAACGTGTTATTAAGCGTCTTAACCAGTTTGGTATTTGTAATCTCAAAAATCCTTCCATAACAATTTGTCCAGCTAAAGTACCAGTAATAGTTGAGTTTTGGCCGGATGCAAGTAAAGCAACGGCAAATAATGTACTCATAACTGCACCCATAGTCGCGCCAAGAACAGGTTCTGTTTTTAATGCATGATATAAATCATAGAAACCACCTAAATCATCTGCATTAGAATTGAAAAATAGTGATGCACCTAAAACTAATAATAAGCAATTGACTACAAATGCAACTGACAATTGAATATTTGAATCTATTGTAGCAAATTTAATAGCTTGTGCTTTTTCTTCGTTACTATGTCTAGAGTATGTTCTAGATTGTACAATTGATGAATGAAGATATAAATTGTGAGGCATAATGGTCGCACCAATAATACCTAATGCAATATAAAGAATACCATTGTTTGTAATGATTTCACTATGTGGTATAAATCCGTTTAACACTTCATTTAATTGTGGTGATGAAATATACACTTCAAATATGAAGATGAACAGTACTGTGAAAATTAAAGTACCAACAATGGCTTCAATTTTTCTGAAACCATATTTCATTATAAATAAAAGTAAGAATACATCAAGTACAGTTATTAACGCGCCAACAATCAAAGGTATATTAAATAGTAAGTTAAGTGCAATCGCACTTCCTATAACTTCTGCAATATCAGTGGCAATGATTGCGAGCTCTGCAATAATCCAAAATATAATTGCAATAGGTCTCGATAAATAATGTCGAGTCATTTGTGCTAAGTCCATACCTGTTGCTATGCCTAATCTTACCGTCATACTTTGAAGTAACATTGCTGATAAGCTTGAAATAAGAATTACGAATAGCAAAGTATAGCCATATTGTGCGCCACCTTGCATAGATGTTATCCAATTTCCAGGATCCATATAACCGACTGCGACTAAGAGACCAGGTCCAAGAAATGATAAGAATTTTTGTTTGTTTGAACTTCGATGATCGAATTTCACCGTATTATTAATTTCGTCTAAACTTAATTGTTCTTTTGTTGAAAGTTGTTTGTTATTCATTTTGACTCACCTCTACTTCTTATGGACAATATAATAACCTAATAAAATGTTTAGGTCAACCTAAAAATATTTTGATTTTTTTAAAAGCGTGAATTATTATGTTAGAAAATCAGTGTGGAAATAAAAAATAAGCGCAAAATCAACAATGTAATTTAGCGCTCATTATATATAAAATGATAATTTGATGCAAAACAATCTATGCAGAATAGAATGGTAAAAATTGATCGAAAGTTTCTTCTAAAAAGGCAAGAAATGCTTTATCACTTTTTAAACGTTTATCTTGAGGTGTAATCGCACGTGCAATAAAGAATTCGCCTTTTTTAACATTAATAGCTCTTTGAATTGCTTCTTTTAAAGCGTCATCTGTTAAATCTTTTATCAATGGTTTATCTGGTTTCATATGATCTAAACAAACTCGATAATCATCTGGTAATTGCTTAATTGCTTCGAATTTTCTTTCGAATACCTTTGCACGTGATGCTTTATCTTTGGCTTCATGCATAATACCAAACATAACAAATAATTGGTCTTTAAACATTCCAATTTGGAAATGTGGTAGCATTTTATAACCACGTTTGTTTGTTGCAAATGCAACCCATGTATCTTTAGGAGGGTTTACACTTCTTCTTGCATGTTTTGCGACATGTGGATAAAATGTTTCTCCGGTTTGGCTTGTAAAGAAATCGCTGAAATAATCTCCTAATTGATGAAGTTGTGGTCGTATATATTCATTTAAAGCTTCCATTCTGGCATCTAAGCCATCAACATCAAATGCCTTAAAATCTTTAGGTGTAAATGTGTATTTTGTCATAGGTTACCTCCTGTTACATCTTTAAAAATATTGTAGCATATGTTCTCTAGAATACGGATTAAGACGCTCGCATTTAATTAAACATTTTTATTTTAATCTTAAAAAGTTATTTTTATAAAATGTTGATGTATAATAGGGGATGTTAGGAGATGATGTTATGGCACTTTACGAATTCGCCCAAGGACTTATTCAAGAGGCAGGAATTAGAATTAAACAATTAATGGAACAAAATTTGACGATTGAAACAAAGTCAAACCCCAATGACCTTGTTACTAATGTTGATAAGGCTACTGAAGATTATATTTTTGATACGATTTTAAAAACTTATCCAGACCATCAAGTTTTAGGTGAAGAAGGGCATGGTCATGACATCGATACATCTCAAGGTACGGTATGGATTGTAGACCCAATCGATGGCACTTTAAATTTTGTACACCAACAAGAAAATTTTGCAATTTCTATTGGTATTTTTATTGATGGAAAACCTTATGCTGGTTTTGTATATGATGTTATGGCGGATGTGTTATACCATGCAAAAGTTGGAGAAGGTGCATTTCGACGAAACCAGCGTTTGCCGCTTTTAAAGGATTCAAAATTAAAGCAAAGTATTATTGGGATAAATCCAAATTGGTTAACTAAACCGGTATTAGGAGATATTTTTAAAGATATCGTTAATGACTCAAGAAGTGCAAGAGCATATGGTAGTGCTGCGCTTGAAATTGTATCTGTTGCGACAGGGAATTTAGAAGCATACATGACACCAAGATTACAGCCATGGGACTTTGCAGGTGGACTAGTAATATTAAATGAAGTAAATGCTAAAGCTTCAAACTTATTAGACGATTCGTTAACAATTAGTGGCCCAAATTCAATTTTAGTTGGAAATCATGGCGTTCATCAAGAAATAGTGGAAGATTATTTAAATCCTCATCGAGAAACGTTAATCAATTTACATCAAAAACGTTTTAATAGAAAATCTAAATGATTATAAAACAAGAGTGACATGTCGTCCTATTAATATTAGGAAACATGTCACTCTTTTTAATAATTGTAAAAACAACGCTCATAAGTGATGACATTTTATATTTAACTGAGTAAATATTTGAATTGCTCACATTAAACGCGTGTTGCTAACATTATAGACTATAACCAATCGTTTTCACGATACTTTTTCTTTGTAGTAAATCCAATACCAAAGGTTGCAACAAGTAATATAAATGTTAAAATCATCATTGGCACATTTGATGCACCAACTGCAAAACTAAATAATACTAAGAAAATAATAGCTAATATAGAAAATACCCAAAAGATATTTTTAGATTTTTTTTGTTTCATCCTATCCCCACCTTTTGCTTATCTTTTCTCAATTATATGATATAATAAAAAAGTTGTAATTAAAAGTGGGATTTTACTTAAGAAAGAAGGAAATTATTTATATGACTAATAAAAGAGAAGATGTCCGCAATATAGCAATTATTGCTCACGTTGACCATGGTAAAACAACACTCGTAGATGAGTTGTTAAAACAATCTGGTATATTCAGAGAAAACGAACATGTTGATGAACGTGCAATGGACTCTAATGACATCGAGAGAGAACGTGGTATAACAATCCTAGCCAAAAATACGGCTGTTGATTATAAAGGTACGCGTATTAATATTTTAGATACACCGGGGCACGCTGACTTTGGTGGAGAAGTAGAACGTATTATGAAAATGGTAGATGGTGTTGTTTTAGTAGTAGATGCATATGAAGGTACAATGCCTCAAACACGTTTTGTACTTAAAAAAGCATTAGAACAAAACTTAAAACCAGTTGTTGTTGTTAATAAAATTGATAAACCATCAGCTCGTCCAGAAGGTGTTGTAGATGAAGTATTAGATTTATTTATCGAATTAGAAGCTAACGATGAACAATTAGAATTCCCTGTAGTATATGCTTCAGCTGTAAACGGTACTGCTAGTTTAGATCCTGAAAAACAAGATGATAATTTACAATCTTTATATGAAACAATTATTGATTATGTTCCAGCACCAATTGACAATAGCGATGAACCATTACAATTCCAAGTTGCATTACTAGATTATAATGATTATGTTGGTCGAATTGGTATAGGTCGTGTATTCAGAGGTAAAATGCGTGTTGGTGATAACGTTTCATTAATTAAATTAGATGGTACAGTTAAAAACTTCCGTGTAACTAAAATCTTTGGTTACTTTGGATTAAAACGTCTTGAAATTGAAGAGGCACAAGCTGGTGACTTAATTGCTGTTTCAGGAATGGAAGATATCAACGTTGGTGAAACTGTAACACCACATGATCATCAAGAAGCATTACCAGTTTTACGTATTGACGAACCAACACTTGAAATGACATTTAAAGTAAATAATTCGCCATTTGCTGGTCGTGAAGGTGATTTCGTAACAGCCCGTCAAATACAAGAACGTTTAAATCAACAATTAGAGACCGATGTTTCATTAAAAGTTTCAAATACTGATTCACCTGATACATGGGTTGTTGCTGGACGTGGGGAATTACATTTATCGATTCTAATCGAAAACATGCGTCGTGAAGGATACGAATTACAAGTATCTAAGCCACAAGTAATTATTAAAGAAATTGATGGTGTTATGTGTGAACCATTTGAACGTGTTCAATGTGAAGTACCTCAAGAAAATGCTGGTGCAGTTATTGAATCATTAGGAGCACGTAAAGGTGAAATGGTCGATATGACTACAACTGATAATGGATTAACGCGATTAATCTTCAATGTACCTGCCCGTGGTATGATTGGTTATACAACTGAGTTTATGTCTATGACAAGAGGTTATGGTATTATCAATCATACATTTGAAGAGTTTAGACCACGTATTAAAGCTCAAATCGGTGGACGACGTAATGGTGCTTTAATTTCTATGGACCAAGGATCTGCAAGTACGTATGCAATATTAGGACTTGAAGATAGAGGGGTTAACTTCATGGAACCTGGTACAGAAGTTTATGAAGGTATGATTGTTGGTGAACATAATCGTGAAAATGACTTAACAGTTAATATTACTAAAACTAAACATCAAACAAACGTACGTTCAGCAACGAAAGATCAAACACAAACGATGAATAGACCTCGTATTTTAACTTTAGAAGAAGCATTACAATTTATTAATGACGATGAATTGGTTGAGGTTACACCTGAAAGTATCCGTTTGAGAAAGAAAATTTTAAATAAAAACGTTCGTGAAAAAGAAGCAAAACGTATTAAACAAATGATGCAAGAAAACGAATAATTTAAATTTACTTTAAGTAAGATAAATAAAAGAGAAGCTAAGTGATTAAGATTACTTAGCTTCTCTTTTAATATGATTGAACAATTCAATGTTGGCTATTAATCGAGAGGGTAATGTTGTGCTCTCTGTTTAGGTGTATCTAAGCGACTTTTACAATCATCACACATAAATGTACGTATTGGATTATTTTTTAGCCTTTTAGATTCGGTTGTACGTTCATCTATAAATACCTTTGCGTCACAGATAATACATTGCACTTGTCGCAAATTAAATCACCTCAATGTGAGTAACATGGTTTATTTGGTAAGAATAACCATCTTCTTGATTATAGATAAAGCTATCTACTCCATTATCGTCGTATAGACGTTTACCATCTTTTGCGAATTGGAAAAATAAATATGGTAATAAATCCAAAGGTATATCTAAATGATTCTGATCATTTGATAAACGAATTGTAGTTGCGGAGTTTTTAGGCTCAGCATGTTTGAAGAAAGGTGTCATATTAATTACAAATGAACCTTCTAACATAGCACGCTTTTTATATTTAATTTCAGAATTTAACGTAGGTGGATTAGTTTGACCTTCTAAAATAGCACGATTCCATTCATGGTTATCTTCAAAGTCAATCGGCTTTGAACCATCAAAGACACCTTTTTCTAAATCTTCAATGCTGACTTTTCTATCATCAAATATCCAAGTCGTACTATCTAATGTTATAGGAAACTTTACGGCTCCTTTAATTTGTATCATTTTCCCACTCCCTATGATTTTATATATCAATATTTTAACACAAATTGCCAAAGACACATTTTAAATCTACTTGCTTTTTAATATTTAGTAAGATAAACTTTTATTAAGACTTTAGAATTTATATAGAGGGGGAGCGTGTCATGGCGAAACAATCGACAATGAAAAATGCAGCTTTGAAACAATTGACTAATGATGCAGATGAAATCTTACATCTGATTAAAGTCCAACTAGATAATTTAACTTTACCTTCATGCCCATTATATGAAGAAGTACTTGATACTCAAATGTTTGGACTTCAAAAAGAAGTTGATTTTGCTGTAAAATTAGGTTTAGTTGACCGTGAAGATGGCAAACAAATTATGTTGCGTCTTGAAAAAGAACTTTCAAAATTACATGAAGCTTATACACTTGTTTAAGGTTAAATATATAAATATACAAATGAAGGCGTAAGACAATCGTTAATTGAATTGCGCCGATTTTAAATTTACTCTATCATTTTTTTATAAGTGACTGCTGTGTTATCTAAGAGATAACATGACAGTCACTTTTATTGAGTTTAGCGATTCACGATATTAATATAACAACATTCTATAAATTACCTCAAGATACCTGTTAATATTTGTGATTATGACTATGTCATGTATATAATAAGTAACACGGATTTTTAAAATTATAGTGTTTAACAAAATCATTTGAAGTATAAATTGTAGAATTGGATGACTGAATATATGAAGAATTTTAGAAGTATTTTACGGTATATTGGTAGAACGTCTAAGTTTATTGATTATCCGTTATTAGTTACATATATTGTATTAAGTTTAATAGGATTAGTGATGGTATATAGTGCCAGTATGGTACCAGCGACGAAAGGGACATTGACCGGCGGGATTGATGTTCCAGGTACATATTTTTATAATAGACAATTAGCATACGTAATTATGAGTTTTATAATTGTATTTTTCATAGCCTTTTTAATGAATGTAAAGCTATTAAGTAATATTAAAGTCCAAAAAGGGATGATTATTGCAATCGTTTCACTTTTGTTACTAACCTTAGTTATAGGTAAAGATATTAATGGTTCTAAAAGTTGGATTAACTTAGGTTTTATGAACTTACAAGCATCTGAGTTATTAAAGATTGTAATTATTTTATATGTTCCGTTTATGATTAGTAAAAAAATGCCAAGAGTATTAAGTCAGCCAAAAATCATTTTGAGTCCTATTGTTTTAGCACTAGGCTGTACGTTTTTAGTATTTTTACAAAAAGACGTTGGACAAACATTACTTATATTAATCATTTTATTCGCGATAATATTTTATTCAGGTATTGGTGTAAATAAAGTGTTGAAATTTGGGATACCGGCTGTATTAGGGTTTTTAGTCGTCTTTGTCATTGCTTTAATGGCAGGTTGGTTGCCTAGTTATTTAACAGCTCGTTTTAGCACATTAACGGATCCATTCCAGTTTGAATCAGGAACGGGATACCATATTTCCAATTCATTACTTGCGATAGGTAATGGTGGTATTTTTGGTAAAGGATTAGGAAATAGTGCAATGAAATTAGGTTATTTACCTGAACCACATACCGATTTTATCTTTGCCATTATTTGTGAAGAATTAGGATTAATCGGAGGGTTACTCGTTATCACACTTGAGTTTTTCATCGTATATCGTGCTTTCCAATTTGCTAACAAAACATCATCTTATTTTTATAAATTAGTATGTGTCGGAATTGCTACTTACTTTGGAAGTCAAACGTTCGTTAACATTGGTGGTATTTCGGCGACAATACCATTAACAGGTGTACCTTTACCATTTATAAGTTTTGGTGGTTCATCAATGATTAGTTTGAGTATCGCCATGGGACTGCTTCTAATTGTAGGTAAACAAATTAAAGTTGACCAACAACGTAAGAAGAAACAACAAAAAGTTGATATTAGAAGACGATTTAATTAAATAAAGTGAAGCCAATATTTAGAATGCGATAATTTTTATCAAAATGTATTCTGAATGTTGGCTTTTTTGTTTATAAAAATTGCAGAAATTGTTGATTGTTGATTTTTGAATGCAATAAACGGTGGATGTATTTAATCTATAATTAGGTTAACTTCATTAGAACTATGCAAAGAATTATCAACAAAGTTAATGATAGGGAATGGGACAGAAATGATAAAGAGTCACTAATGATTTATTATGTAGTGGCTCTTACACATTAGCCATAGCTAATGTGTACTTAAAAATAGGAATACATGAGTAAAACGCATGCATAAGAAATACTAATTTCTAAAGAAAAAGTATTTCTTTATGTTTGGGGCCCCAACACAGAAGCTGGCGGAAAGCCAGCTTACAATAATGTGCAAGTTGGGGCCCCTGACTTTATTTTTAAAAAGCTTGTTACAAGCGCATTTTCATTCAGTCAACTACTGCTGATATAACTTATAGCGCTTATGTTCCAGATTTATCAAATTTTATAAAGGTATTGGGAGATAATTATAAATAAATTTTATAGTTAAAATTGAACAAAGAAGGTAGCGAAATTATAATCTTGATGATAAGATAAAGTTATCGCTATTGATAATAAAAGTTGATGTTTTGCGATTTTATTTTAATATATTTAGAATTGCAAAAATCAAAAATTTTTCACAACAAAAATGTGGGAAAGCTGTTGTTGCAATGTCATTTTTGAAAATATCTTTATGAAATGGAGGTATTCATCGACGCAAGTATGTTAAATTTTTAAAATTTGAAACATAACTATAGCAAAACAGAACGCTTTAAGATAAAATTTTATTATCTAATTAGTTAGAAAATTCTAATAGTTTGAGGAGTGTATCGCTATTGAAACAAATAAAAAAGTTACTTGTTGCTAACCGTGGAGAAATTGCAATTCGTATATTTAGAGCGGCAGCAGAATTAGACATCAGCACAGTTGCAATTTATTCTAATGAAGACAAAAGTTCATTACATAGATATAAAGCAGATGAATCCTATTTAGTTGGAAGTGATTTAGGTCCTGCTGAAAGTTATTTAAATATTGAGCGTATCATTGATGTAGCAAAACAAGCGAATGTGGATGCGATTCATCCTGGCTATGGATTTTTAAGTGAAAATGAACAATTTGCACGTCGATGTGCTGAAGAAGGTATTAAATTTATTGGTCCTCATTTAGAACATTTAGATATGTTTGGTGATAAAGTTAAAGCGCGTACCACAGCAATTAAAGCAGATTTACCAGTAATTCCTGGTACTGATGGACCAATTAAATCATATGAGCTTGCAAAAGCATTTGCTGAAGAAGCTGGTTTCCCGCTAATGATTAAAGCTACTAGTGGCGGTGGCGGTAAAGGTATGAGGATTGTTCGTGAAGAAAGTGAATTAGAAGATGCTTTCCATCGTGCGAAATCTGAAGCTGAAAAATCATTTGGTAATAGTGAAGTTTACATAGAAAGATATATTGATAATCCTAAGCATATTGAAGTACAGGTCATTGGAGATGAGCATGGTAATATTGTACATCTTTACGAACGTGATTGTTCTGTACAACGTCGTCATCAAAAGGTTGTTGAGGTTGCACCATCAGTTGGGTTGTCATCTGATTTACGTCAACGTATTTGTGATGCTGCAATACAATTAATGGAAAATATTAAATATGTCAATGCGGGTACTGTTGAATTCTTAGTATCGGGTGATGAATTCTTCTTTATTGAGGTTAATCCACGTGTACAAGTAGAACATACGATTACCGAAATGGTTACTGGTATCGATATAGTTAAAACCCAAATATTAGTTGCAGCTGGTGCTAATTTGTTTGGTAAAGAGATTAATATGCCACAACAAAAAGATATTACGACATTAGGTTATGCAATTCAATGTCGAATTACAACTGAAGATCCATTAAATGATTTTATGCCTGATACGGGTACTATTATTGCATATCGTTCGAGTGGCGGCTTTGGTGTTCGTCTTGATGCAGGTGATGGGTTCCAAGGTGCAGAAATTTCACCATATTATGACTCATTGCTTGTTAAGTTATCTACACATGCCATTTCTTTTAAACAAGCAGAAGAAAAAATGGTGCGTTCATTACGCGAAATGAGAATTCGTGGTGTTAAGACCAATATTCCATTCTTAATTAATGTAATGAAAAATAAGAAATTTACAAGTGGTGACTATACAACTAAATTCATTGAAGAAACACCAGAGTTGTTTGAAATTCAACCTTCTTTAGATAGAGGTACTAAAACTTTAGAATATATTGGTAATGTGACAATCAATGGTTTCCCGAATGTTGAAAAGCGCCCTAAACCAGATTATGAGTTAGCATCAATCCCAACAGTTTCAACAAGTAAAATTGCTTCATTTAATGGTACAAAGCAATTACTTGATGAAGTAGGTCCTAAAGGTGTTGCTGAATGGGTTAAAAAGCAAGATGATGTCTTATTAACTGACACAACATTTAGAGATGCGCACCAATCATTATTAGCAACACGAGTTAGAACTAAAGACATGATTAACATTGCATCTAAAACTGCAGAAGTATTTAAAGATGGTTTTTCACTTGAAATGTGGGGTGGCGCAACATTCGATGTTGCATATAACTTCTTGAAGGAAAACCCATGGGAACGACTTGAACGTCTACGTAAAGCTATTCCGAATGTTTTGTTCCAGATGTTATTACGTGCATCAAACGCAGTTGGCTATAAAAATTATGCAGATAACGTTATTCATAAATTTGTTCAAGAGAGTGCTAAAGCTGGTATCGACGTGTTCAGAATTTTCGACTCACTAAACTGGGTAGATCAAATGAAAGTTGCTAATGAAGCGGTACAAGAAGCTGGTAAAATTTCTGAAGGTACGATTTGTTATACTGGTGATATTTTAAATCCAGAACGCTCAAATATTTATACATTAGAATATTATGTGAAACTTGCGAAAGAATTAGAACGCGAAGGATTCCATATTCTAGCTATTAAAGATATGGCAGGCTTATTGAAACCTAAAGCTGCTTTTGAATTGATAGGTGAATTAAAAGCTGCTGTAGATTTACCAATACATCTTCACACGCATGATACTAGTGGAAATGGTTTATTAACTTACAAACAAGCAATCGATGCAGGTGTTGATATTATAGATACAGCAGTTGCTTCAATGAGTGGTTTAACAAGTCAACCAAGTGCCAATTCTTTATATTTTGCATTAAATGGTTTCCCGCGCCATTTAAGAACTGATATTGAAGGTATGGAAGCATTAAGTCATTATTGGTCTACGGTAAGAACATATTATTCAGATTTTGAAAGTGATATTAAATCACCAAATACTGAAATTTATCAACATGAGATGCCAGGTGGACAATATTCAAATTTAAGTCAGCAAGCTAAAAGTTTAGGTCTTGGCGAAAGATTTGATGAAGTAAAAGACATGTATCGTCGTGTGAACTTCTTATTTGGGGATATTGTTAAAGTAACTCCATCATCTAAAGTAGTTGGTGATATGGCACTTTACATGGTTCAAAATGATCTTGATGAACAATCTGTCATTTCTGAAGGACACAAACTAGATTTCCCTGAATCTGTTGTATCATTCTTTAAAGGTGAAATTGGTCAACCAGTGAATGGTTTTAATAAAGACTTACAAGCTGTTATTTTAAAAGGTCAAGAATCTCTGACTGCACGCCCAGGAGAATATTTGGAACCAGTTGATTTTGAAAAAGTCCGTGAGTTGCTAGAAGAAGAACAACAAGGCCCTGTTACAGAACAAGACATTATTAGTTATGTTCTATATCCAAAGGTATATGAACAATATATTCAAACTAGAAATCAATATGGTAATTTATCTTTACTTGATACACCAACATTCTTCTTTGGAATGCGAAATGGTGAAACTGTGGAAATCGAAATAGATAAAGGTAAACGATTAATAATTAAACTTGAAACAATTAGTGAGCCAGATGAAAATGGTAATAGAACAATTTATTATGCTATGAATGGACAAGCAAGACGTATTTATATTAAAGATGAAAATGTTCATACGAATGCGAATGTTAAACCGAAAGCAGATAAGAGTAATCCAAGTCATATAGGTGCACAAATGCCAGGCTCAGTAACTGAAGTTAAAGTGAGTGTAGGTGAGACTGTTAAGGCAAACCAACCATTGCTAATTACTGAAGCTATGAAAATGGAAACAACGATCCAAGCACCATTTGACGGTGTGATTAAACAAGTTACAGTAAATAATGGTGATACCATTGCAACTGGCGATTTACTAATAGAAATCGAAAAACCAACAGACTAATAAAAAGCGAGATTACAGTATTCAATTGTAATCTCGCTTTATTAAGTGATATATGTAAAAAATCACGAAGTACTTTTTCTATTTCAAACAAAAAGGAACCGCAATTTTAATGGCCGAACCATTAGAATTGCGGTTATCTTTTTATGCTTTGTTACTTCTTACTGAACGTAACATCAACATAATAAAGTATGTTGTCATTCCGAATAAGTATGTGATAAATAATGCGTGGAATAACGCGATGATTAAGTTAACATTTGTCATAATTGATAATGCGCCTGTAACAACTTGCAGTATGACAAGAATAAATGATGCAGTATAACCATAACGAATTGTACGGTTGTTTGGATAATTTTTAACAGCATGGATATACGTAATCATAATAATAGTAAATACGATAAATGCCATGATTCGATGTGCAAGTTGCACCCAATCTTGCTCTGAATGGGGAACTAGGTCGTTAAATGGTAATGGCCAACCGCCATAAGCTAAACTAGCGCCTGCATGTCGGACTAAAGCACCTGTGTAAACACCACAATAAATAATAATTGCCATTAACCAAGTTAAGCGTCTAAGTGGTTTTTTGATATATAATTCATCAGCTTCGTATTTTTGGTCTACTGAAAAAATGATTAATGTTATTAAGAATACAGAAGAGAAACTGATTAGTGAAATACCAAAATGTAATGCTAAAACATAATCGTTTTGTTGCCAAATTACAGCAGCAGCACCAATTAATGCTTGAAGTAATAAGAATCCTACACTAATGATTGATAATGGTTTTATCTCTTTAATATAGCCTATATGTTTCCATGCTGTTATAACTAACCATAAGACGATAAATAAAGATAAAGCTGAAACTGCTCTATGGCTCAGTTCAATAATCGTATCAATTGGAAAGAATTCTGGAATCAACGCACCATGACATAATGGCCAAGAAGAGCCACATCCATCAGCGGAACCTGTTTTAGTTACTAAGGCACCACCAAGCTGTACAAATGTCATTATAAGCGTTGCTACGACACCTAACCATTTTAAATTCTTTTTGCCAAACAATTTTATACACCCCATCATAAAAAAACGCACCATTGAGATTTAGAGTTACTAGCTTGTTTTGAGATATTACTAAAAATTAGCCCTGACCATGATTTCCTAATTTGAAATGGATGATGGATGGGATTCAAATTAGAAAATATCATATTAATTTTTCAAGTATATAGCGAAAACCTTATGTCATATTTTTGTTAATACAAAAATTATGAGAAATTCAAATTCACTCAAAAATGAAGCTTCGATATTAATCTCTTGAAGATGCATGATTCTACTTATTAAAATTTTCTAACATATATATTATAGCAATAATTTAAATGCTAATTGTGTCACAAAATTGACATTTTCTGATGTCGTTAATTTGTCACAATTTAATTTTATTAAACCTAGTCTTTTTATGCAATCTAAGATATCATAACATTATATGAACAAATTTAAGGAGGGGGATTATGAGCAAAGAGCATACTTTGTCGCAAAATATTAGCAGAGTAAACTTCAAAGAATTGCAACAGATTATTAAAATGGGACTTGTTCAAGGTAACTTAATTCCAGCTTTTGCGGGCGCATGGCTAGTAGTTGTAATGACAAATCATTCCTTCTTATCATCAATACCTCAGATTTTATTAATGCTTTTAGGTTCTACTTTAATTATGGGTGGCGCGTGTGCGTTAAATAATTATTACGACCAAGATATTGATCGTATTATGCCAAGTAAACAAAATAGACCAACAGTTAATAATAGAATTTCAGATAAAAATTTATTACTATTAAGTTTTGGCATGATGTTAGTTGGAGAAATTTGTTTATTTTTATTAAATATTCCATCAGGCGTACTTGGTCTAATGGGTATTGTTGGTTATGTGTCTTATTATTCAATCTGGTCGAAAAGACATACAACTTGGAATACAGTTGTTGGGAGTTTTCCAGGTGCAGTTCCACCATTAATTGGATGGGTTGCAATTGAAGGGCAAATTAGTTTAACAGCAATTGCGCTGTTTTTAGTTGTATTTTGTTGGCAACCAATTCATTTTTATGCCTTAGCAATTAAACGTAAAGATGAATATGCACTTGCAAATATTCCAATGTTACCATCAGTTAAAGGCTTTAAACGTACGCGTGTCAGTATGTTTGTCTGGCTAATTATTTTATTGCCAGTACCTTTATTACTACTAAATTTAGGTGTCGTATTTGTAGTATTAGCTACATTGTTAAATTTAGGATGGATTGCATTAGGTTTAACAACATTTAAGAAAAATTCAGATCAAACAAAATGGGCAACACAAATGTTTATTTATTCACTAAACTATTTAGTGATCTTTTTCGTGTTAGCTGTGATTGTGTCATTACTTACATTGATCTAGATTAATTAAGTTAGGATGAAAGATATGGGCGTTCCAATTTTACCAACGATTAGTACGACATGTATTGTTATTAGTGCGATTTTAATTGCTATTGGTTGGAGACTTATTTGGAAAAGGGAAATCAATAAACACAAAAATGTCATGTTAGCTGCAGCATTTTTTGCTTTAACTTTTTTCTTAATCTATGCAAGCAGAACGATATTTATTGGTAATACAGCATTTGGCGGACCGGCATCAATCAAGAAATATTATACAATTTTCTTGATTTTCCACATTAATTTAGCAACTATTGGTGGTATTTTAGGTCTAGTTCAAATAATTACTGCTTTCAAAGATAAATTTAATATACATCGTAAATTTGGACCATTTGCTTCAGTTATATGGTTCTTTACAGCAATTACAGGTGTAGCAGTTTATTTATTGTTATATGTATTATATCCAGGTGGAGAAACGACATCATTGATTAAGGCAACGTTTGGCCATTAAAATGAATTGATAATTATTGCGAATCTGATAAGACAAATTGTTTTATCAGGTTTTTTTATTTTAAAATTCAAGTATTGGACAGTAAATGAAATTCTTGGCGAGTCACTGATTACTTAGTCAATATATGATTTACTGTTCAAATTTTTATATTATGTTAAGTCTGTAGTTATAATTTGATCATAAATGCTTAATGATAGGGTATGATATAAATATCGAGTTATTACAAGTTATAATTTAGAAAAGTAATAGTGCTTAATTAGACGATAAAATTGCCATAGTTTTGTCGGTGTCGAAAATTTGCTTATTGATGCGTTGTTTTTTACAATAGTATTAATACTTTTTAGGTGGGCGTTTAATGAAAAAGTTAGTAATAAGAGTTATTGGTGTATTATTTTTAGTTGGATTTCTAATTTACTTATTTTATTCTCCTAGATTAAAATTTGACGTACTAGAGAATCCGAACAAAGGTAATAAAGTAAATAGAACAGATCAAATTAAGAAGGCAAATAACAATGCTGAAAATCCTAAACCTAAAGATGGCGTTGGTACATGGGTAGGAAAAGATATTAAAATACTTACGTCAAAATTTGGACAGGCAGATAGAGTATATCCATTTCGTGATGGTTACAAAAATTATGTTTTTAAAAATAAAGACAGTTATTATATTGTTTCAGTAAAAAAAGATAAAATAGTTTCAGTGTATGCGACAGGTGACAAAGTAGATGTCAGTCCGTTGAAAATCGGTCAGCATTCTGCAGAGATATTTAATCATACGAGCATTAATCCTGAACCTTCGTTTACAGTGAATGGAAAAAAATATGAATTTGAATTGTCAGATGAAGATTTAAAAACACAAACATTAATTAAATATGGCGATATTTATGCGCAAGTATATTCTGATCAACAATCAAAAAAAGTGTTAAGTGTAAGATTTTTAACAAAAGAAATGTTGGCAGATATTGAACCGTATCAATTAAATTCAAATTCTACTGGTGGGGAACATAATAAACGTCCATATGAACAAAATCCAAATCAGTTAATATCACTATACGAAGTAACAAATGAAATGAGAAAGTTAAAAGGATTGAAACCTTTAAAAATTAATAATGATTTAGCTCATATTGCTTCAAATAACTTATATGAGGCTACATCAAATGGGACAGATAGTGTTGAATTTACTGAAGATGCTTTAAGAGGGCAATTAGATAAAAATCATGTTACTTATAAAACGACGGCACAAAATGTAGGCTATGCATTTAATGATGTGCCAACGTTAATTCATAGTTGGATGAATTCAGATATACATCGATCTCGTCTTTTAAATTCAAAATATGATGAGATGGGTGGAGACGTAATGAGAGATTATTATTCACTAATTTTCTTAGAAAAATAAAAATGAGGGGTATTTATGATAAATGAAGCTTCATTGGCAATACTAGATGATATTGATGGACTTGCCGATATGATTGTTGAATCTGATATATATGCGTCTTTTGAACAAGCTAAATTCGCACTTGAACAAAATGATGAAGCACATCTACTTTATCAATCATTTTTGAAATCAAAAGAGAAATATGATGATGTGATGCGTTTTGGGAAATATCATCCAGATTATAAACAGATTATGTTAGAAACAAGGCAACGTAAAAGGGCTTACGAAATGTTAGAGGTTGTTATGCAATATAAAGCTAGAGAGATGGAACTTCAACATTTAATTGATGAAGTTGTTACTAAAATTGCATACGCCGTGTCGGATCATGTGAAAATAGAAACAGGCAATCCATTTTTTCAAACCACACATGGTGGTTGTGCATCGGGTGGATCATGCAATTGTTCATTATAAATATTATGAATCCGCGATATGGATTTAAATAAAACAGCAGTAAAAGGTATTTTCTAATTGAAAATCATCTTACTGCTGTTTTTATATTTATTAAACTTTTGGAATGTCTGGATTTGCTATAGTCTCCAGGAACAATAATAGATATGTTTCAAAGGTACTGTCACGGTTTCAATCAATTATTAGCTGTTCATTAAAGTTTGTTTGAATTGTTGAGCTAAGTCTGGACGGTCTGTCACGATAGTATGTGCGCCTTTTTGATATAAATCTTGCATCAAGTCAATACTATTCACACCGTAATAACCAGGAATCACATTCATATTATTCAACCATTTAATAAAATTAGTAGAAGTTAAATTTATTCCTTTAAAGGATGTTGGCATTTGGAATGTTTGAGCTAACGGTGTATAACTTCTACCGCCTAATAAATAAAATTTTAAAAATGCTTCCGTCACTTCTTGTTGGCTTGCACCGATTGCAACAGAACCTTGTGCTATATTATTAAACCTTATAATTTGTTCTTTAAAAAAGCTTGTTACTAAAACACGATCAAAGGCATTATTTGCAGCAATTGTATCGTACATTACTTGAGGGGCAATGGAACCTTCGTAAGAGTCTGGTGCATCTTTTAAGTCCACATTAATATACATGTCAGGATATAACTTTAATAATTCATCGAAGGTTAATATTTCTGTATGCTTATAACCACGATAAGGTGTATTTCCATTAATATCTTTAAAATGGTATCCAGCGTCTAGTTTTTTTAACTCAGATAATGTATGTGCACTTACTTTACCAGATCCGTTAGTTGTTCTATCAACTGTAGCATCATGAAATACAATGAGTTGTTGATCTTTCGTAAGCCTTACATCGGTTTCAAATCCATCAACACCTAAATCTTTGGCGTGATCGAATGCAAGTTGTGTTTGTTCAGGTCTTAAAGACATACCACCACGGTGTGCGAATATATATGGTGCAGGCCCTTTGAAAAATGGGGGGATGGTTTGTTTTTTATTGACAACTTTGTTTTTATTTATCATTAAAAGACTACTTATAAAACCAGCACCTAAGAGTATTAAATTAAAAACTTTTTTATTAACTTTTTTCATAAAATTTCCTCCTTGAATACGTTTATAGCTTATCAAAATCATAGTTGTGACGATAGTAATAAGAATAATTATTTATAGCTGCGTACTTTTGGAATTAGGCGAAAAATGTACAGGAGCATATTTACCATAAAGTACTAAGGTGTTTGTTATAGATTGGTAATTTAAATGGGGGAGCTTAATATTTTAAAATTTATAAAGACATGATATGATTAATGCTGAAAATAAATGGAGTGAGGTTTAAATGAATTTAATCCCAAGAACAAGTATTGTAGTTTACTTAAAACATATGAAACATGAACGACAAATCCGAAAATATGGACATATCGTTCATACAAATAAAGATCGTAAATTTGTAATAATGTATGTGAATGAGCAGGATGCAGATCAAATTGTACATAAATTAATGCAACTAAAATACGTAAGACACATTGACGGCTCGCCGTATAAATATTTAAAGAAAACATATGAAAAGGAAAAACACGAGATTTATAATTAAAATTATTGTAATTTAGGTATCCAATTTTGGAGTCTTAATACACTAATTAAATAATTATAATATAATGATAAGTCGTGAAATGCTTGTGGTGGCTGTACATCAATACCAAATACGGGTATATTGTATTTCTTTGCACAGTCATTAATCATTTTAGATTTTGTATTTAATTCTGGATATGTGTATTTAATTGCATTTATCATAATATAAAATGCTTGAAAATGATTACCACTTGTTGGATTCATAATGATAGCTACAGATGATTTAGCATTTTCAACTAGTGGCGAATGAAAATAGATAATTTTATCAATGCGTTGATGGTTATACTCAATCAATGTCATAAACTCAAATAAATCAGTTAGCCCTTCGCCAAGTGTAATGAATGTTTGTTTCATAAGTTTATCAATCTCCTTTTTCTCAATAAATTATATTAAATAACTAAACGAATTGGAAGTGTCAACAACATGCGTGTCATTGCTGGTAAACATAAAAGTAAATCTTTAGAAAGTATGGAAGGTCGTAATACAAGACCAACTATGGACAAAGTAAAAGAGGGCATCTTTAATAGTTTATATGATGTGTCAGGTATAGGCTTGGATTTATTTGCAGGAAGCGGTGCACTGGGTATAGAAGCGCTCTCTAGAGGTATGGACAAAGTTATCTTTGTTGATCAAAATTTTAAAGCAGTTAAAATTATCAAATCAAATCTTGAAAACTTAGATTTAGTAGAACAATCTGAAGTATATAAAAACAATGCAGACCGAGCGTTAAAAGCCTTGTCGAAACGAGAAATTCAATTTGATATTATCTTTTTAGATCCACCATATGAAAAAGGTTTAATTGATAAAGCATTAAAACAAATTTCAGAGTTTAATTTATTGAAAGAAAATGGTATCATCGTTTGTGAATTTAGTAATCACGAAGAAATTGACTATCAACCGTTTAACATGATTAAACGTTACCATTATGGTTTGACAGATACAATGTTATTAGAAAAGGGAGAATAGCATGGAACATACAATAGCGGTTATTCCAGGGAGTTTTGACCCCATTACATATGGTCATTTAGATATTATTGAAAGAAGTACAGACCGATTTGATGAAATTCACGTTTGTGTTCTTAAGAATAGTAAAAAAGAAGGTACGTTTAGTTTAGAGGAACGTATGGATTTAATTGAGCAATCTGTAAAGCATTTACCGAACGTCAAGGTTCATCAATTTAGTGGTTTACTAGTCGATTATTGTGAACAAGTTGGGGCTAAAACAATCATACGTGGTTTAAGAGCGGTCAGCGATTTTGAATATGAACTACGTCTAACTTCAATGAATAAAAAATTAAACAATGAAATTGAAACATTATATATGATGTCGAGTACAAATTATTCATTTATAAGTTCAAGTATTGTTAAAGAAGTTGCTGCATATCGCGCTGACATTTCTGAATTTGTACCACCTTATGTTGAAAAGGCATTGAAAAAGAAATTTAAATAATAAAAGAACAGTATTTTAGGTTTATCATGGTTAGCAATCCTAAAATACTGTTTTCATTTGTTATTGATATTGTTGGATGACGGGGGTGTTGAAGTCTGTTTGCTGTTGCCCGCTAATTGCATTATAAATATGAGTTGATTTGATTTCATTTTTGAAATAATGCGCATTATTTTTATTGATATTAGTGAAGTAATGTCTGTCTGGAAATTGTTTTTTTAAACACTTTAAATATTGTCTACCACGTTCATTCATTGCCAACACTTTGACGGCTTCAATATCGTTTGTAATATCTTGAGTTTGAATATTTAATAAGATATTCATTAATACTCTTTGAATGTGCGTATACGTATAGCGCTTTGTTTTCAATAATTGGACATATTGATGGAAATCATTAGCGTCATTGACGTAAGCTTTTAGACGATTTTCTAAACCTTCAGTAACCGTATAAATATCCTTTAATGATTCATGAGGCATTGCCAAAATTTGATACTTTAAATATGGGAATACTTGATTTAAAGTTAAATGTGGTTTGATATATAGATGGTGTATCTTTGTTGGTACTACTTTATGCCAAAGGTCATCTTGATTTATTAGCGATGTTCGGATAGATGTACCACTCGCAAATTCATTATGTTGAATCGATGCATCATGATGTTGCGCACTTTCACGTTTAATGGTCGTTGCTTTAATATGTGGTGCATATTTTTTAATGGCTTTTAAATAACTGATACCAAGTAAATTATTAGGATTTAAAAGTGCTTCATGATCATTTAATAATTCACTTATGATACGAGGATAGCTTTTACCTTCTTTTAATTTTTGTGAAAATGCTGTAGATTGCTCAATTTGAATAATGTTTTGAGCCAATACTTTCAATGTTTCTATGTCGTTGCTTTCACTTCCAAAAGCGACTGTATCAACGTTCATATAATTGGCAACTTTAATCGCTGTTTCGGCAAAATAATCGCCAGAAGATAAACTTGCTGTGGTAGGTAATTCGATAACTAAATCAACAGCTGATAAGGCCATTTTAGCGCGAGTAAATTTATTGTATATTGCTGGTTCACCACGCATAACAAAATTGCCACTCATAATCGCTATGGAGACGTCAGCATTTGCTATATTTTTAGATTGATTAATATGATAATGATGCCCATTGTGAAAGGGATTATATTCTGTGATTAAGCCAACGCTTTTCATTTGCAATTCGTCCTTTCAGTATTCATTATTAATATTGTAACAGAAGATGATATGTTAAGAAAAAATCTTGACAACTTGTTCTTAGAAAGTTAAAATAAATTTTGTGCTTGTTAGAGGTGAAGCCATATGAAATGGTCAATTACGCAATTAAGAAAATATCAAGGTAAGCCATTTGAATTTGATCAAACGGTGAGTTTTGACAATTTAAAAGAATCATTAGATTTAATTGATTTATCTCCAATTACTATCCGAGGTCAGTTAACCATTAAGTCAACAGAAGTCGTTGCTGATATTCACATTATTGGGACGTATACAATGCCATGCGCACGTACACTTGTACCAGTTGAAGTACCACTAGATGTAACTACTACCGAAGTATTTGATCTAGAAGGTTACAATCAATATAGTGATGATCAAGATGATGTAGATGAACATTATCACATTGTAAAAGACGGTATGGTTAATGTTAAAGATATTGTTGAGGAAATTATCATCATTGAGAAACCAATGAGAGCATATTCAGAACAAAGTGATCAAATGTTGACAGCAGGTAATGGTTGGGAAGTAATCGATGAGGATCAATTAGATGAACTTGCTAAGCAGCAAGAACAAGATGATTCAGAATCACGACAAGTTGATCCAAGGCTTCAAAAATTACAACAATTATATGATAAAGAGCAATAAGTAGTTTAATTAATGATATAATGTTGTTAATTAAGCCAACATTTAGTATTTTTCGTTTATAATCTAAGGAGGATATATCATGGCAGTACCAAAAAGAAGAACTTCTAAAACTAGAAAAAACAAACGTCGTACGCATTTCAAAATTTCAGTACCAGGTATGACTGAATGCCCAAACTGTGGCGAATACAAATTATCACACCGTGTATGTAAAAACTGTGGTTCTTACAATGGCGAAGAAGTAGCAGCTAAATAATTTTAGTTACTCAATATAAAAAGTCCCGCTTAAAATGAAAGTTTTAAGTGGGACTTTTTATATTGAAAAAAATAATTGGCGGACGAGGTATCAAGATACCTTGTTCGCCAATTTAAATTTGTAAAAATATTAAATAAATATTAAGACGATTTATTAGTTTTTACGTTTTCGAGGTAGAACAAATGCAACAATACTGCTTAAAGCTATTAATGCCATCAATGGTAAAGTCATATCTTTATTTGATTCTTCACCTGTATTAGGTAATGTCTGTGCTTTGTTTTCTTTAGCAACATTACTATTTTGTTTCGTCGATGATTGTGCAGTATTGACATCTTTTAAGCTTGATTTTTGAAGAGAAGCGCTTGGCTGAGATGCTTCTTTAACTTCACTTGAACCAACTGATGTTTGAGTTACATTTTTCGGTGATTCTGAAGTTGTAGAAGCGGGCTTAGCAACATTTTGAGTAGTCGATACTACTTTAGAAGGTTTAGTACTACTTGACTCTACTGTACTATTATCTGGTTTAGTTGCTGGTGTTTCAGCTTTACTTGATTCTTTAGATTCGCCACTCTCTTTCTCAACACTCGGTGCTTTGTCTTTCTCAACTTTTTTGTTGTTTTGTTTTGATGCTTCTTTTTCAGCTGGTGCTGGAGTTGTTTTTTCTGGCGTTGCTGGAACAGGCGCTTTTTGAGCTGAGTTATCTTTTTGTTCTTTTTTGTTAGACTTTTCAGCATTGGCTTTTGTAAATGCTTCTTTGTCAACGATTCTAACATGATATTGTCCATCATAATCAATCGTTTTAACATGTACTTTTACGATAGCGTTATATAATGTTTTACCATCAACATATGGGAATATGATTGTTCTCGTATTATTTTTAGCATCTTTGCTAATTGTTTTAACACGTTGACCTTCTACAATGAAATCTTTCCAATAATCATCGTTAGTAGTCTCCATTATCATATATTTTTTGCCATTAAGCATACCCGTTTTAATAGGGTGTTTAACGAAAGTATCCATCATTGACTCGTTATTCTCTACACTTTCATAAACAACATATTTTGTATCTTGTAAATCAGTTAGTTTCTCATTAGTCGGTTGAACATTTTGAAATTCTGTTACAGCTGATTTCATTTGTTCATCAAGAGCTTTTTGAGTATCTTCTAACTTCTTCTTGTATTCAGCTTTTAATTTTTCAGGAAGTTTATCTTGGATTTTCTTTAACTCATAAATTTGTCTCTCAAGTGTTTTAGCTTTGTTATATGGCGCTAGTAATTTTTCTGTTTTATAATCTTCATCATTTTTGAAATCGCTAGCTTTATTTGTAATCGGTTGAGCGAATTCCATTAATGTATAGTCATATTTTTCTTCTTTATTATTAAAATCAATAGAGCTTACAATTTTCACAGCTTTTGTACCGTTTGAAACAGGGAAGCGAATGTAAGCATAATCTTTAACCGTATCATATGATACTAATTTAATTGGTAATTTCTTGTCGCCTTCATAAATTTCGAATTTTCTCCAAAATTGCCCAGATTGCAATCCTAATTCAATTTCAGTTTTATTTTTATCGAAAATAACTTTTGCTGGTTTAACGGTACTTGCATAATGATAAAATTGTCGCTCACCATTTTCTTTTTTCATCTCAAAATCAATTGGTCGAGAATTGGTAGCACTATGATCTTTATCTTTTATTGCAGGATTTTTAATTGCTTCTCTAAGTTCCTGATTATCAATTGCAACTGCATTGTTATTTGCTTTAGCAACTGGTTTTTCTTCTTTTACTTCTTTTGCCTCATTAATAGGGGCAGCTTCTTTATTTGAAACTGAAACTGCTTCTGCAACTGGTGTTTTTTTAGTCACTGTTTCAGTGGCTTTCTCAGAAGCTTTGTTTTCAGATGGTGATGAAGTAGGGTTTGCAACTGCCTCAGTTTTTGGTTGAGATTGTGCATTTATATTCGCTGATTCTTCGGCTGCTTGAGCTTCTCCATTCGACATCATTAAAAATAGTGTACTAATTGCTACTGAAGCGACACCAAGTGTTGATTTTCTGATCGAATAAAATGATTTAAATTCTTTTTGCTGTTTGTTCATGTTGTAAAAACAACTCCTAATTATGTATTATCAACTGATAATCATTATCAATTAATTACTTGTATTGTACATTGAAATGTCATTTAATTGCAATACTATTTTATAAAAAAATAACCTATGACATAGAATTATGAAATATCAATGTCATAGGTTAATGTAAAATTAAAATATAATATTTATTTTTTGTAAGTTCGGATGTATTACTTAGAAGCTTTTCTTCTGAATACTAATAATGAAAGTGAACCTAATAGGGCAAGTGTCGCGAAAGTAACAGTGCTAACAAAGTTATCCACCATTGCTAAACCTGTTTTTGGCAATTCTTTTGCTTTAGTTTCTTTTGAAGGTGCTTGTTTTTGAACTGCATTTTGTTTTTCAACTTCGTCAGATTGTTGTGAGTTTTTTTGGCTAGCAACTTTATTATTATTTTCTGATTTAACTGCTGTATTATTTTTAGCATCTGTGTGAACTTTATTATGTTCTTGTGTTGTTGATGCAGGTTTTACTGTTTGAGAACTTTGTACATTAGTTTGGTCTTTCTTAGTTTCAGTACTTACAACTTTTGTTGGTTGTGATTTTTCAGTTTTACTTGGCGTAGTTACTGCAGGTGTAACTTTTTCAACTTTAGGTTGAGCTGGCTTAGTAGTTTCAGAAGGTGCTTTAGGTTGAACTGGTTTAACAGCATTTGGTTTAGCAGCGTCTGCTAAAGTTGGAATTGCCTTTTCAAATTCTAAATGTGTTGTATATCTGTGATTGTAATTAATTTGAGGTACAACAATATGTACTTTTGTCGTTAAGCTCTTATATCCAGGCTGTACAGCAACATTAATTGTTCTAGTGTCAGCCTTTTTATCATCATTGACAACGGTAGTTGCTAGTTCTTGATTATTTGCATTGTAAAATTTATATTCTTTCCAAAATGATGCATTGTTTAATACAGCTTGGAAGTAGTATTTGTTATTTTGTTTAATCACTTTACCAGGATGTTGCATATAATCATCCATGTGTGATTTTTCTGAAGAACCATCTTTTTGTACTTGGAAATTGATTGGTTGTGAAGTGGCTTGAGATACTTGTGTACTTTGATTACTGTTAGCATTTGTTGCTTCAGTCGCTGCATCTGCGTTATGGCTATCTGCACCAAAATATACAAAAGAGCCTAAAATGATTGAAGCAGTACCGATTGTAAATTTTTTCATTACAGAAGTACGTTGTTGTTCTACTTGGAACTTAGTGTTTAAATAATGTTTTGTCATGCTGTTTCCTCCTAAGGATATGTAATATGTGTTGTTATAAGAGATGATTAACCATTGCAATTGATAATGGTTATCAATTATACTAGCACATCTAATTCTGTATAACAATAATAATTTGATTATAAAATAAATATTTACAATGATAATCATTATTATTTATGATTTCATTAAAGACTTACAAGCAATCATAAAAAGGAGGATTATGTTTTGAAAAATATTGTAAAAGTTTTTAATACAACTATTTTGGCATTAATTATTATCATCGCGACTTTTGGAAATACTGCTAATGCTGCTGAAAGTGGTACATTGGATTACGAGGTATATAAATACAACACAAATGATACATCGATAGCTAATGATTACTTTAATAAGCCAGCGAAATACGTTAAGAAAAATGGTAAATTATACGTTCAAATTACTGTTAATCATAGTCATTGGATTACTGGAATGAGTATTGAAGGTCATAAAGAAAATATTATTAACAAAGATACTGCCAAAGATGAAAAAACTTCAGAATTTGAAGTGAGTAAATTAAATGGAAAAATTGACGGAAAAATTGATGTTTATATCAATGAAAAAGTAAACGGTAAGCCATTTAAATATGACCATCATTATAATATTACATATAAATTTAATGGACCAACAGATGTAGCAAGTGCAGGCGCTACAAGTAACGACGACAAAACTTCTGCTTCAGGAAGTGACAAAGGAACAGAAGGGGCTACTTCTGGTCAAAACGGATCTGAGAGTTCAGATAAAAATAAAGTTGAGAATCCGCAAACAAATGCAGGTACACCAGCATACATATATGCAATTCCAGTCGCATCTTTAGCGCTATTAATCGCAATCACGTTGTTTGTCAGAAAAAGAGCTAAAGGCAACGTTAAATAATGAATATAAACAATAAAATTGCTACAAAATCAATTATAGCTTTAACTAGCTTATTGATACTTACATATACAACAACGATTGGTAGCGTATTGGCTGATGAGATTAAACATCCATCAGCCAAATTTAATCAAACTGAAGCAAAAGATAAACTAGAATTAACAACATCGATATTTGATGAAGAAATAAAAGAGGACAAAACGATAGAGTTACAACTTTTTGATAAAGAAAATAAGAATATAACTGAGGAACAACAATTAGTTGATGTAAAGTCACAATTGATTTCAGATTTAACAGGTAAACTTTATTTGCAACTAAAGCTAAAAGGTCAATTTGATAAAGAACAACTTGTTTTTCAAAATGACAAAAATGAAGAATTGTCTCATGTTACTAAAGTTGAAAATGATCATTCATTAGTTAGGGTATTAATTGAACAACATATGAATAAAATCAATATGCATGTTAAAACATCGACTGAAAATGAAGAACAGGAGAATAAAGAAACGGTTTATTCCATTCATTTTAAAGAGAAAACTGATAAACATGATGATGGGCAAGAAGTACCATCAAAAAACCAAAATAATCCAAATGATCAACTAAAACTTAATGAAAATAATTCAGATGATAAAAAAAGCAATCAGCAGTTAGATAATCAGGAAAAACGTACTAGCCTTATTACTGAAAAGAGTTTGAATGAAGCTTCAGCTGAAAAGGATAAAGTGCAACAAGAGAGCAATAAAAAGGTTGAAAATGAGCAACCTAAAGCATCGGGCACATTAAAAGTTGAAAATAGTCCTCCAGCTGTTAAAAAAGATGAAAATAATCATAAAGCAAAGTCAAAGCAAAAAGATGAAAAGTCTAAAAAAGAAAAGAAAAAAGTAATCGAAAAAGAAAAAGCGTTACCAGCTTTTGACAGAAATGACGATAAAAATGATAGTAGTCAATTATCTAGTGATATTAAAGAGCTGGATAAACCCAACCATAAAAAGCAATATATATTATTTGGAGCAGGTATTGTGCTAGCAACAATTTTACTTATTTCAGCCCATTTATACAGTAGAAAGCGAGGTAACCAAGTTTGAGAATCATAAAATATTTAACAATTTTAGTGATTAGTGTAGTTATCTTAACAAGCTGTCAATCTTCAAATTCTAAGCAAACAACGAAATCTGGTGAATTTCGAATCGTACCGACTACTGTAGCGTTAACAATGACGCTAGATAAATTAGATTTACCAATTGTCGGCAAACCAACGTCATATAAAACTTTGCCAAAACGATATAAAGATGTGCCGGAAATTGGTCAACCCATGGAACCGAATGTTGAAGCGGTTAAAAAATTAAATCCTACCCATGTTTTAAGTGTGACAACAATTAAAGATGAAATGCAACCATTTTATAAACAATTGAATATGAAAGGTTATTTTTATGATTTCGATAGTTTAAAAGGTATGCAAGAATCAATAACACAACTTGGGAAACAATTTGATCGACAAGAACAAGCAGCAAAATTAAACAATCATTTAAACACTGTTAAACAGACGATTGAAAATAAAGCAGCGAAACAAAAGAAACACCCTAAAGTTTTAATTTTAATGGGTGTGCCTGGTAGTTATTTAGTTGCAACGGATAAATCATACATTGGGGATTTAGTGAAAATTGCTGGTGGTGAAAATGTTATCAAAGTGAAAGACCGACAATATATTTCATCTAATACTGAGAATTTACTTAATATTGATCCAGATATAATTTTAAGATTACCACATGGTATGCCTGAAGAGGTAAAGAAAATGTTCCAAAAAGAATTTAAACAAAATGATATT
The DNA here is from genome assembly GCF_000236925.1 of Staphylococcus argenteus. Classification (NCBI taxonomy): domain Bacteria; kingdom Bacillati; phylum Bacillota; class Bacilli; order Caryophanales; family Staphylococcaceae; genus Staphylococcus; species Staphylococcus argenteus. The sequence continues at coordinate 1,089,330 of NC_016941.1, forward strand.
TGGAAACATTTTAAAGCAGTTAAAAATAATCGAGTTTATGATTTAGAAGAAGTACCATTTGGTATTACAGCAAATGTAGATGCTGATGAAGCAATGATGCAACTGTATGATTTATTTTATAAAGACAAAAAGTAATGGATTGATTTGATGATAAAACACAATAAAAAATTATTATTTATATGTCTGTTTATCGTGCTAATTATAACAGCATATATTTCATTTATAACCGGTACAATAAAGCTATCATTTAATGATTTTGTAGTTAAATTTACAACAGGTGAAAATGCAACATTAGATTCGATAATTGATTTACGATTACCGAGGATCCTAATTGCAATAATGGTTGGTGCAATGTTAGCTGTATCAGGCGCATTGTTACAAGCAGCACTGCAAAATCCGCTAGCGGAGGCAAACATTATTGGTGTTTCATCTGGTGCATTAATCATGAGAGCACTATGTATGTTATTCATTCCGCAATTATATTTTTATCTACCAATACTAAGCTTTATAGGCGGAGTAGTTCCATTTTTAATTATTATCATCTTGCATGCTAAATTCAGGTTTAATGCTGTAAGTATGATATTAGTTGGAGTTGCACTATTTGTCTTATTAAATGGAATTTTAGAAATCTTAACTCAAAATCCTTTAATGAAAATACCTCAAGGCTTAACGATGAAAATTTGGAGTGATGTTTATATCTTAGCTGTGTCAGCGTTTGTAGGAATAATTCTAACTTTATTGATTTCAAATAAATTGAATTTGTTAAATTTAGATGATGTTCAAGCACGTAGCATAGGTTTTAATATTGACCGATACCGATGGATAACAGGTTTGTTAGCGGTATTTCTGGCAAGTGCAACGGTCGCTATTGTTGGACAAATAGCATTTTTAGGTATTATTGTGCCACATGTCGTTCGTAAAATCGTTGGGGGTAATTATAAAGTGCTGATTCCTTTCTCAACAGTTATCGGCGCGTGGTTATTATTAATTGCTGATTTATTGGGGCGTGTCATTCAGCCTCCTTTAGAAATTCCGGCAAATGCCATCTTGATGATTGTCGGCGGTCCGATGCTTATTTATTTAATTTGTAAGGGACAACGAAACCGTATTTAAAGCAATTAATATTAAAGTAAATAGTACAAAGGCATTCATGAATAATTTTAAAAAGGATTTTTATGAAAATGAAACGATTTTTAAGTATAGTGCAAATACTTCTAATTATAATTATCATTATTTTCGGTTATAAAATTGCCCAAACATATATAGAAGATAAACAAGAACGTGCGAATTATGAGAAATTACAGCAGAAATTTCAAACGTTGGCAACTAAACATCAAGCATCTGTAAGGCCACAATTTGAAGAACTTGAAAAAGTAAATAAAGATATTGTAGGTTGGATAAAATTACCAGGAACATCTTTAAACTATCCAGTACTCCAAGGTAAAACAAATCATGAATACTTAAATTTAGACTTTGAACGTGAGCATCGCCGTAAAGGTAGTATTTTTATGGACTATAGAAATACATTACAATCGTTAAATTATAATACGATTCTTTATGGACATCATGTTGGAGATAATACAATGTTTGATGTGTTAGAAGACTATTTAAAACAATCTTTTTTTGAGAGACATAAAACAATTGAATTTGATAACAAATATGGCAAATATCAATTACAAGTATTTAGCGCTTATAAGACGACAACTAAAGACAATTATATCCGCACAACATTTGACAGTGATCAAGATTATCAACATTTTTTAAATGAAACCAAACGGAAATCTGTTATTAAATCAGATGTAAACATATCAGTAAAAGATAAAATAATGACATTATCAACATGCGAAGATGCATATAGCGAAACGGCGAAACGTATTGTTGTAGTCGCAAAAATAATTAAAGTAAGTTAATGAGAAAAGAGGATAATTATGAAATTTATGGCAGAAAATAGGCTAACGTTAACAAAAGGGACAGCAAAAGACATTATTGAAAGATTTTATACGAGACACGGAATCGAAACATTAGATGGTTTCGATGGGATGTTTGTTACACAAACTTTAGAGGAAGAAGAGTTTGATGAAGTTAAAATTTTAACAGTTTGGAAATCAAAGCAAGCTTTTACAGATTGGTTAAAATCAGATGTCTTTAAAGCAGCACATAAACATGTGCGAAGTAAAAATGAAGATGAAAGCAGTCCAATCATTAATAACAAAGTTATTACTTATGACATTGGATATAGTTATATGAAATAATAGAATATGGAAGTTTAACATAAGATTGTAATAACAATACATACAGTTAACTTTATAAGCGACCACGCATTAATAAGATGTAGGTCGCTTTTTTATTGAATGCCAATATTTTAGCAGTAATTTTCTATGAATATAAGCTCTATTTTTAAAGTTTTTCATGAATAACGATTGGGTTTATATTATGATTAATCTCAGTACAAAAATTATTTAGTAATGATATTTTAGGACTTATGATTTATAGTAGTAGTATCAATAATTGATGATTTATACTATATGAAATAATCGAAGTGATAAAACGATACACTTGACATTAAATATTGCAGCAGGTTGTATCACATACTAATTATCGATTTTTTAAATTAAGCGAGGAGCTACATATGGAACAAATTACTTCTGCTCAAAATAATAGAATTAAACAAGCGAATAAATTAAAAAAGAAGCGCGAACGAGATAAAACAGGATTAGCTTTAATTGAAGGTGTGCATTTAATTGAAGAAGCTCATCAAAGTGGTATCGTCATTACGCAATTATTCGCGATTGAACCTGCAAGATTAGATCAACAAATCATTGAATACGCACAAGAAGTTTTTGAAATTAATATGAAAGTCGCTGAATCACTATCAGGTACAGTAACACCACAAGGTTTTTTCGCAATAATTGAAAAGCCACAATATGATATTTCACAAGCCCAACAAGTGCTATTAATCGATCGTGTTCAAGATCCTGGAAATTTAGGAACATTAATTAGAACAGCTGATGCGGCAGGAATAGATGCAGTAATAATGGAAAAAGGTACAACAGATCCATATCAAGATAAAGTTTTAAGAGCTAGTCAAGGTAGCGTATTCCATTTGCCTGTCTTAACGCAAGATCTTACTACGTTTATTGCTCAATTTGATGGTCCAGTATATGGCACGGCACTTGAAAATGCAGTAGCATATAAAGAAGTTTCTACAAGTGATTCATTTGCATTGCTATTAGGAAATGAGGGTGAAGGTGTTAATCCAGAGTTATTAGCACATACAACACAAAATTTAATCATTCCAATTTATGGTAAAGCTGAAAGTTTAAATGTGGCAATCGCCGGTAGTATTTTACTTTATCATTTGAAAGGTTGACCGAGTTGAAAGTTTTCCGATATAATTGTAAGTAATTGTTTAACAGAACTTTTCAACGTGATAGCATACACAATTGAATATAAACCAATAAAAAGGAATGGATATTTATATAAATAATTGTTTCAGGGAGAATGACCGTGACTGTAAGTTATTCCTATTATTTAAAATCTTTTCACCTTTTTGGTTACTTAAAGAGATTTAAGTCGGAAAGATAATCCGTTATCAATATTAAACAAGTGTATGCGTAAGCATAAATTTGGGTGGTACCACGGAAATGACTTTCGTCCCTTATTTTTTAAGAGGATGAAGGTCTTTTTTTTTTAGTTAAACAACAAATATAATAATTTGAAAATGAACAGTATAAATAGGGAGGTCAGTGGCATATGTCTGAACAACAAACAATGTCAGAGTTAAAACAACAAGCGCTTGTTGATATTAACGAAGCGAATGATGAACGTGCACTGCAAGAAGTTAAAGTGAAGTACTTAGGTAAAAAAGGATCAGTTAGTGGCTTAATGAAATTGATGAAAGACTTACCTAATGAAGAGAAGCCGGCTTTCGGTCAAAAAGTTAACGAATTGCGCCAAACAATTCAAAATGAATTAGATGAAAGACAACAAATGCTAGTTAAAGAAAAGTTGAACAAGCAATTGGCTGAAGAAACCATTGATGTATCATTACCTGGTCGTCATATTGAAATAGGTTCAAAACATCCATTAACAAGAACAATTGAAGAAATTGAAGACTTATTCTTAGGATTAGGTTATGAAATTGTTAATGGTTTCGAAGTTGAACAAGATCATTATAACTTTGAGATGTTGAATTTACCGAAATCACATCCTGCTCGTGACATGCAAGATAGTTTCTACATTACTGATGAGATTTTACTACGTACCCATACATCACCTGTTCAAGCGCGTACAATGGAATCACGTAATGGTCAAGGTCCAGTTAAAATTATCTGTCCAGGTAAAGTGTATCGTCGTGACTCTGATGATGCGACACATAGTCATCAATTTACACAAATTGAAGGATTAGTAGTCGATAAAAATGTTAAGATGAGTGACTTAAAAGGTACACTAGAATTGCTGGCGAAAAAATTATTCGGTGCTGATCGTGAAATTCGTTTACGCCCAAGTTACTTCCCATTCACTGAGCCATCAGTTGAAGTAGATGTATCATGTTTCAAATGTAAAGGTAAAGGTTGCAATGTTTGTAAACATACTGGATGGATTGAAATTTTAGGCGCTGGTATGGTACACCCTAATGTACTAGAAATGGCAGGATTTGATTCTACAGAATACTCAGGATTCGCATTTGGTATGGGACCAGACCGTATTGCTATGTTGAAATATGGAATTGAAGATATTCGTCATTTCTATACAAATGATGTGAGATTTTTAGATCAATTTAAAGCAGTAGAAGATAGAGGTGACATGTAATGTTGATATCAAACGAATGGTTGAAAGAATATGTAACAGTAAATGATTCTGTTTCTAATTTAGCAGAACGTATTACACGTACAGGAATAGAAGTTGATGATTTAATTGACTACACTAAAGATATTAAAAACTTAGTCGTAGGATATGTTGAGTCAAAAGCAAAGCATCCTGATGCTGATAAATTAAATGTGTGTCAAGTAGATATCGGTGAGGAAGAACCAGTACAAATTGTATGTGGTGCACCGAATGTTGATGCAGGACAGTATGTTATAGTTGCAAAAGTTGGTGGCAGATTACCTGGTGGTATTAAAATTAAACGTGCCAAATTACGTGGTGAGCGTTCAGAAGGTATGATTTGTTCACTTCAAGAAATTGGAATCTCTAGTAATTATGTACCTAAAAATTATGAATCTGGCATTTACGTATTTAATGAAAAACAAGTTCCAGGGTCAGATGCATTGGAAGCTTTATATTTAAATGACCAAGTAATGGAATTTGATTTAACACCAAACAGAGCTGATGCATTAAGTATGATTGGTACGGCATATGAAGTTGCTGCATTATATAATACAAAAATGACGAAGCCAGAGACAGCATCAAATGAGCTTGATTTATCTGCAAATGATGAATTGACTGTGAAGATTGAAAATGAAGAAAAAGTACCATATTATAGTGCGCGTGTTGTTCATGATGTCACAATTGCTCCTTCACCGATATGGATGCAAGCGAGACTTATAAAAGCCGGTATCCGTCCGATTAATAATGTTGTCGACATTTCTAATTATGTGCTATTGGAATACGGTCAACCATTACATATGTTTGACCAAGATGCGATAGGATCACAACAAATCGTTGTACGTCAAGCTAATGAAGGCGAAAAAATGACAACATTAGATAATGTAGAGCGTAATTTATTAACAAGCGATATCGTTATTACAAACGGTCAGACACCAATTGCTTTAGCAGGTGTAATGGGTGGCGACTTCTCTGAAGTTAAAGATCACACGACTAATATTGTTGTAGAAGGTGCAATTTTTGATCCTGTTTCAATTCGTCATACTTCAAGACGTTTAAATTTACGTAGTGAGTCATCAAGTCGTTTTGAAAAAGGTATTGCGACAGAATTTGTAAACGAAGCCGTTGACAGAGCGTGTTATTTATTACAAACATACGCAAACGGTAAAGTATTAAAAGATACTGTGGCATCTGGAAATCTAGGTGCTTTAATCACACCTATCGATATTACTGCTGAAAAAATTAATCGAACAATTGGTTTTGATTTGACGCAAAGTGATATTGTGACTATTTTTAATCAATTAGGGTTTGAAACTAATTTAAATGGCGATGTGATTACTGTAAAAGTGCCATCACGTCGTAAAGATATTACGATTAAAGAAGATTTAATTGAAGAAGTTGCACGTATTTATGGTTATGATGACATTCCTTCAACATTACCAGTATTTGATAAAGTAACGAGCGGACAGTTAACGGATCGTCAATATAAAACAAGAATGGTTAAAGAAGTCTTAGAAGGTGCTGGATTAGATCAAGCGATTACGTATTCATTAGTATCGAAAGAAAATGCAACAGCATTTGCGATGCAACAACGTGAGACGATTGATTTATTAATGCCAATGAGTGAGGCACATTCTTCACTACGACAAAGTTTATTACCACACTTAATTGAAGCGGCTTCTTATAATGTGGCGCGTAAAAATAAAGATGTAAAATTATTTGAAATTGGAAATGTCTTCTTTGCAAATGGCGAAGGGAAATTACCAGATCAAGTTGAATATTTGAGTGGTATATTAACAGGTGATTATGTTGTGAACCAATGGCAAGGGAAGAAAGAGGTTGTCGATTTTTATTTAGCGAAAGGTGTTGTAGATCGAGTAGCTGAAAAATTAAACCTTGTTTTTGAATATCGTCGAGCGAATATTGATGGCTTGCACCCTGGTCGCACTGCTGAAATTTTATTAGATAATGAAGTAGTTGGGTTTATCGGTGAATTACATCCTACTTTAGCTGCTGATAATGATTTGAAACGCACATATGTTTTTGAATTGAACTTTGATGTGTTAATGTCAGTACCTGTTGGTTACATTAACTATCAGCCTATACCTAGATTCCCAGGCATGTCTCGTGATATTGCTATGGAAGTGGATCAAAATATTCCAGCAGCTGATTTATTAGCTACGATTCATGAACATGGTGGGAAAATTTTACATGATACACTTGTATTTGATGTATACCAAGGTGATCATTTAGAAAAAGGTAAGAAATCTATTGCGATACGTTTGAATTATTTAGATACAGAGGAAACATTAACAGATGAACGTGTTTCTAAAGTACAAGATAAAATTGAAGCAGCTTTAATTGAGCAAGGTGCTGTTATCAGATAATAACAACAAAACCCCATGGATTAGGATATCTGAAATAGAATGATATTCCTAACATGGGGGTTTATTTTTAGCAAAGCAAATTAGTATGACTTACCTAATAGAAGAACTATTAGGTTCCACAATTGATTAAAAATCAAAGAGGAATAGCGGAATACAGTTGATGCTACGCAAAACTGCATAAAAGCCTCTAATGATTAAAAATCAAAGAGGAATAGCGGAATACAGTTGATGCTACGCAAAACTGCATAAAAGCCTCTAATGATTAAAAATCAAAGAGGAATAGTGGAATACAGTTGATGCTCCGCACAACTGCATAAAAGCCTCTAATGATTAAAAATCAAAGAGGCTTTAAAATTTTTTGGGCTTTTTCACGGTTTTTGAAATGCTTTTTTGATATTGCATCTAATCGTGAAATACCATATTTTTTTATTATTTTAGCAGCGACTAAATCTACTTTGGCACCGGCACCTTTAGGTATTGTCATATTAATATTTTTTGAAATTTGATCCATATATGTCACAAATGCATAACGTGAAATGATACTTGCAACTGCTATCGCAAGTGACTTTGATTCGCCTTTAGTCTCAAACTTAGTTTGTTTTGGTAATGGTACATCTGATAAAGCATAATGACTATATACTTCTCGTTTTGCAAATTGATCAATGACAATATAATCTAACTCAGAAGTCTCGATTTTACCGAGTACATTTTTTATCGCTTCATTATGTAGTACAGCTTTCATTTTTACTTGCGTCCAGCCTTTTGCTTGCTGAATATTGTATTTATCATTATGTAATGTCAGCAAAGAATGTGGAATAAAAGTAACCAATTGTTCTGCAAGTTCCACGATTTTAACATCGGTTAATTTTTTGGAATCATCTACACCTAATGTTTTTAAAATAGGAATATGCTCTTTTGAAACATACGCAGCACATACAGTTAAAGGTCCAAAATAATCACCACTACCGGCTTCATCACTTCCGATACAGTTATATTGGTTATATTTTAAAGTAATATCAATATCAGCTTTAGAATTTGTCTTCTTGGAACTTTTAGTTGTATTTACTTGTGAATAATTTGGTAGTAGTTCTTTAGCGACAGTTTCTGCATTGTTACCTTGAAACATCACTTTACCTGAGTTGTAAATATTTATAGTTGTATTTTGATGTTTACTACGTGCTTTCATACCTTGTGGTAATTGCTCAGTATCAAACGATATGCGTGACATTAATGTTGCTATATCTTTGTCTGACAGTTTGAATACGATATTCGCCATTTGAATAAATCCTTTCATATGAAATCTTAATCGTTAGCAAAAATTATCATATCATAAATGGTTACAGTGTCTGAAACATTTATATATGTTATAAAGAATTAATTGCTGCTACTTACAAAATACATAGTGGTCATGTATAATGTTTATGAAAATGTTATAGTGACACAATTTAAATCATGATGAGGCATCGAATAATAATATCTTTACTTCATTTTAAAAATTTAAAGTTGTAAATAAATATAAAAATCATCCAGCTATCTTTAAAGTTTGAGTTGTAGTTTCATTAAACAAAATTAATTAACAGTAAAATCAAACTTCGAAGTCATGCTTTATAACTTAAAATTAGTTTATAAATAAAGGATCAGGAGAAATATTAAATGGCACAGTTTAAAAATAAAGTAAACGTATCTATCAATGATCAACTTTTTACTATAGTTGGGGAAGATAATCCAGAGCATATTCGTTATGTAGCACATTTAGTTGACGATAAAATTAAAGAATTAGGCTATAAAGCAGCAGGTTTAGATACTTCTAGAAAAGCAATTTTGACTGCTGTAAATATTATGCATGAAAAAGTATTATTAGAAGAAGAAAATCGTCGTTTGAAAAAACAAATTCATCAATTACAGCAGCGTGAACATTAAATGGTCATCGATTTTATAATAATCCTTATCTTTACTTTCTTTGTAATCATTGGATTCAGACGTGGTTTTTGGTTATCTTTAATACACTTTAGTGCGACAATAGTATCTTTATGGATTGCCAATCAATTTTATAAATCAATTGTAGAACGATTAATTGTTTTTATCCCATATCCAAAAACGGCAGCATTTAGTACTAAATTTGCGTTTCATTTTAATCATCTACAATTTCGATTTGAAGCGATTGTTGCGTTCTTATTAATTGCATTACTTTGCAAGTTCATTTTATATCTAATTATCGTAACTTTTGATAAAATAATAGCGTATCAAAACATTCATATTTTTAGTCGTGCAATGGGTATGGTTGCAGGAGTATTAATGGCGATTTTATTCTTGAACTTCACACTTTATTTACTTGCATTGTACCCAAATGAAGCGTTACAACATCAACTTAAAATATCAATAGTAAGTCATTCGTTGATATATCACATACCGTATTTATCGGCATTCACAATCAATTTATAATTAATCATAAGAGGTCAGGACAAAGGTATATATTAAAGATACGTCCTGGTCTTCTTTTTATGGAGTGTTATTATGACAAAAAAAGATGTTATTAAATTATTAGAACAAATTGCAACTTATATGGAATTGAAAGGTGAAAATACTTTTAAAGTTTCTGCTTATAGAAAAGCGGCACAAAGTCTTGAATTAGACGAACGTCCTTTAGAAGACATTTCAGATGTAACGGAATTAAAAGGTATCGGCAAAGGTGTTGCAGAAGTAATTAATGATTATCGAAATACTGGAGAATCACAATATTTACAACAATTGCAAGAGGAAGTACCAGCAGGTTTGATTCCTCTATTGAAAATTCAAGGACTTGGCAGTAAAAAAATCGCGAAATTATATAAAGAATTAAATATTATTGATAAAGAAAGTTTACAGGTTGCTTGTGAAAATGGCAAAGTGAGTGAATTAAGTGGTTTTGCTAAAAAAACTGAGCAAAATATTTTAGAAGCTGTTAAGCAACTTGGTGCTAAAAAAGATAGTTATCCAATTGATCAAATGCGAAGACTTAATAAAGAAATTGTTGGTTATATAGATACTTTGGAAGGTATTGATCAATATTCATCAGCAGGAAGTTTCCGTCGTTATAAAGAAAAGAGTAAAGATTTAGATTTTATTATTAGTACTAATAAGCCAAAAGAAGTCCAACAACAATTGTTAGAAATACCCAATAAAGTTAAAGAAGTTGCGGTTGGAAATACGAAGGTATCTTTAGAATTATCTTTTGATGATGAAACCATTGGCGTAGATTTTCGTTTAATTGAACCAAGTGCCTTTTACCATACATTGCAACATTTTACAGGTTCAAAAGAACATAATATTAGAATTCGACAACTAGCAAAAGCGCAAAATGAAAAAGTAAGTGAGTATGGTATTGAACAAGCAGATGGTACATTAATTCAATATGATAGTGAAGCAAAAATATACGAACATTTTAATGTGAATTTTATTCCACCTGCTATGCGAGAAGATGGAAGTGAATTCGATAAAGATTTAAATAATATCATTACGTTAGATGATATTAATGGGGATATTCATATGCATACAACGTATAGTGATGGTGCGTTTTCTATTCGTGATATGGTAGAAGCAAATATTGCAAAAGGATATGACTATATGGTGATTACAGATCACTCACAAAGTTTACGTGTAGCTAATGGTTTACAAGTAGAAAGACTTTTACGACAAAATGAAGAAATTAAAGCATTAAATAAAGAATATAAAGAGATTGATATTTATTCAGGTACAGAAATGGATATCTTACCCGATGGCTCACTAGATTATGATGATGAAATTCTAGCGCAACTAGACTATGTTATTGCAGCTATACACCAAAGTTTTAATCAATCAGAAGAACAAATTATGGAACGTTTAGCTAATGCATGCCGTAATCCTTATGTGCGACATATTGCGCATCCAACTGGCCGGATCATAGGTAGAAGAGAAGGTTATAAACCAAACATTGAACAATTAGTATCATTAGCTGAAGAAACGAATACAATTTTAGAAATAAATGCAAATCCGCATCGACTTGACCTAAATGCAGATATTGTTCGAAAATACCCAAATGTTAAATTAACTATTAATACAGATGCGCATCATATAAATCATTTAGAATTTATGGCATATGGTGTGGCGACTGCACAAAAAGGTTTTGTTACAAAGGATAGAGTTATAAATACGCTATCTCGTGACGCTTTTAAAGAATTTATTGAAAATAATAAAAAACTTAAGAAATAGAGGGATTTTATGAGACAAAAAACATTAGACGTCTTAGAATTTGAAAAAATAAAATCACTCGTTGCCAATGAAACAATTAGTGACTTAGGCTTGGAAAAAGTAAATCAAATGATACCAGCGACCGATTATGAAACGGTTGTATTTCAAATGGAAGAAACTGATGAAATAGCACAAATTTATAATAAGCATCGATTGCCTAGCCTTAGTGGATTGTCAAAAGTATCAGCTTTAATTCATAGAGCAGATATTGGCGGCGTTTTAAATGTATCTGAACTTAACTTGATAAAACGATTAATTCAAGTGCAAAATCAATTCAAGACTTTTTATAACCAATTAGTTGAGGAAGATGAAGAAGTTAAATATGCTATTTTAGATGAAAAGATGAATCAATTACCAGTTTTAACAGATCTTTTTCAGCAAATTAATGAAACATGTGATACGTATGATTTATATGATAGTGCAAGTTATGAATTACAAGGAATTAGAAGTAAAATTTCAAGTACAAATCAACGTATTAGACAAAACTTAGATCGAATTGTTAAAAGCCAAGCAAATCAAAAGAAATTATCAGATGCCATAGTAACTGTTCGTAATGAAAGAAATGTTATACCTGTTAAAGCAGAGTATCGTCAAGACTTTAATGGTATTGTTCATGACCAATCTGCATCAGGTCAAACGTTATATATCGAACCTTCTTCTGTTGTTGAAATGAATAACCAAATTAGTCGATTACGTCATGATGAAGCAATTGAAAAAGAACGTATATTAACTCAATTAACTGGCAATGTTGCAGTTGAAAAAGATGCATTGCTTGTTGCAGAACAAGTTATGGGTCACTTAGACTTCTTAATAGCGAAAGCCAGATACAGTAGAAGTATTAAAGGGACTAAACCTATATTCAAAGAGGAACGCACTGTATATTTACCGAAAGCATACCATCCATTATTAAATCGTGAGGCAGTCGTAGCTAATACGATTGAATTTATGGAAGATATTGAGACAGTAATTATTACAGGGCCAAATACTGGTGGTAAAACAGTTACTTTAAAAACACTAGGTTTAATTATTATTATGGCACAATCTGGTTTGTTAATTCCGACACTAGATGGCAGTCAGTTAAGTGTGTTTAAAAATGTATATTGTGATATTGGGGATGAACAATCAATCGAACAATCGCTATCAACTTTTTCATCGCATATGACAAATATTGTTGAAATTTTAAAGCATGCAGATAAACATAGTTTAGTATTATTTGATGAATTAGGTGCTGGTACCGATCCAAGTGAAGGTGCAGCATTAGCAATGAGTATATTAGATCATGTTAGAAAAATTGGTTCACTTGTAATGGCAACAACACATTATCCTGAGCTTAAAGCATATAGTTACAACCGAGAAGGTGTCATGAATGCAAGCGTAGAATTTGATGTAGATACATTAAGCCCAACATATAAATTGTTAATGGGTGTACCTGGTCGCTCCAATGCGTTTGATATTTCTAAAAAGTTAGGCCTAAGTTTGAATATTATTAACAAGGCTAAAACAATGATTGGTACTGATGAAAAAGAAATAAATGAAATGATTGAATCATTAGAGCGTAATTATAAACGTGTAGAAACACAACGATTAGAATTAGATCGACTTGTTAAGGAAGCGGAGCAAGTACACGATGATTTAACTAAGCAATATCATCAATATCAAAATTATGAAAAGTCTTTAATTGAAGATGCTAAAGAAAAAGCAAATCAAAAAATTAAAGCTGCAACAAAAGAAGCTGATGATATTATTAAAGACTTAAGACAATTGCGTGAACAAAAAGGTGCAGATGTTAAAGAGCATGAACTTATTGATAAGAAAAAACGACTTGATGATCATTATGAAGCGAAATCTATTAAACAAAATGTACAAAAACAAAAATACGATAAAATTGTCGCTGGCGATGAAGTGAAAGTTTTGTCATATGGTCAAAAAGGTGAAGTTTTAGAAATCGTCAATGAGGAAGAAGCAATTGTTCAAATGGGCATTATTAAAATGAAATTGCCGATTGATGATTTAGAGAAAAAACAAAAAGAAAAAGTTAAACCAACTAAAATGGTTACACGTCAAAATAGACAAATAATTAAAACGGAACTAGATTTACGAGGCTATCGTTATGAAGATGCTTTAATGGAGTTAGATCAGTATCTTGATCAAGCAGTTTTGAGTAATTATGAACAAGTTTATATTATTCACGGAAAAGGTACAGGTGCGCTTCAAAAAGGCGTGCAACAACATTTGAAAAAACATAAAAGTGTAAGTGATTTTAGAGGTGGTATGCCAAGTGAAGGTGGCTTCGGCGTTACTGTCGCAACATTAAAATAAATTATAGTTTGATAAATTAAATAGCTAAAGTTAAAATAATGTAAAGCAACAAGAATACATTTCAAACGTGTTATTTGAAATAAGCATAAAAATTGAGCAAATAGAAATACATGAAGCATGATATCTGATATAATTTGAACATCATAACAATAATTAAGGAGGATTGGCATTTATGGCAATCGTAAAAGTAACTGATGCAGATTTTGATTCAAAAGTAGAATCAGGTGTACAATTAGTAGATTTTTGGGCAACATGGTGTGGTCCATGTAAAATGATCGCTCCAGTATTAGAAGAATTAGCAGCTGATTACGAAGGTAAAGCTGATATTTTAAAATTAGACGTTGATGAAAATCCATCAACAGCAGCTAAATATGAAGTGATGAGTATTCCAACATTAATCGTCTTTAAAGATGGTCAACCAGTTGATAAAGTTGTTGGTTTCCAACCAAAAGAAAACTTAGCTGAAGTTTTAGATAAACATTTATAAGTTACAACTAATGACGACTGGGGCATTCTTCTATGAATTGCTCCAGTTTTTATTTATGTGTTGTTATATATAAAATTGGAGTTTTTAGAAGCTGGTAGTTACTTTAATATGAAATAAGTCCATTAAAACTTTTCTTAAGATACATTGTGTTAAATAAATAACATGCAGTAATATGTGACATAGTAATGGTTTACTGAGCAAATGTTTAATTAAATGATACTTTGATTTGAAAATGGCATATTTATTGAAGTTTTAAAAGCTTTTCAAAAGTAAACGTGACTTTTATGGGAATGTTTTAATTTTAAAGAGAAGGGGGGATATTTTTGGAAGACTATAAAAAGGCGATTAAGAATAAATTAAATGTTGTGCCTATGGAGCCAGGTTGCTATTTGATGAAAGATCGAAATAATCAAGTGATATATGTCGGAAAAGCTAAAAAGTTGCGGAATCGACTTAGATCATATTTTACGGGCGCACATGATGCTAAGACTACAAGACTCGTTGGTGAAATTCGACAATTTGAATTTATCGTTACATCAAGTGAAACTGAGTCATTATTACTTGAATTAAATCTAATCAAACAATACCAACCTAGATACAATATTTTATTAAAAGATGATAAAAGTTATCCATTTATTAAGATTACAAAAGAAAAATATCCTAGACTCCTTGTAACGAGAACTGTTAAACAAGGTACCGGTAAATATTTTGGACCTTATCCGAATGCGTATTCTGCTCAAGAAACAAAAAAATTATTAGACAGAATATATCCATATCGCAAATGTGATAAGATGCCAGACAAATTATGTCTTTATTATCATATTGGACAGTGCTTAGGACCTTGTGTATATGATGTTGATTTGAGTAAATATGCTCAAATGACGAAGGAAATTACAGACTTTCTTAATGGTGAAGATAAAACAATATTAAAAAGTTTAGAAGAACGTATGTTAAGTGCAAGTGAATCGCTAGATTTTGAGCGTGCTAAAGAATATAGAGATTTAATTCAACATATTCAAAATTTAACTAACAAACAAAAAATTATGTCAACGGATAAAACGATTCGTGATGTATTTGGTTATAGTGTTGATAAAGGATGGATGTGTATTCAAGTATTCTTTATACGACAAGGGAATATGATTAAACGCGATACAACTATGATTCCATTACAACAAACCGAAGAGGAAGAATTTTATACATTTATTGGTCAATTTTATAGCTTAAACCAACATATTTTACCTAAAGAAGTTCATGTACCACGCAATCTAGATAAAGAAATGATTCAATCTGTTGTGGATACTAAAATTGTGCAACCTGCGAGAGGCCCTAAAAAGGAAATGGTAGACTTAGCGGCGCATAATGCTAAAGTGTCGTTAAATAACAAATTTGAATTGATATCGCGAGATGAGTCTAGAACAATTAAAGCAATTGAAGAACTTGGAACGCAAATGGGTATTCAAACGCCTATTAGAATTGAGGCTTTTGATAACTCTAATATTCAAGGTGTGGATCCAGTTTCAGCAATGGTCACTTTCGTAGATGGTAAACCAGATAAGAAAAATTATAGAAAATATAAAATTAAAACGGTCCAAGGACCTGATGATTATAAATCAATGCGTGAAGTAGTGAGACGTCGATATACACGTGTGTTAAATGAAGGTTTGCCATTACCCGATTTAATAATTGTAGATGGTGGTAAAGGACATATGAACGGTGTCATTGATGTTTTACAAAATGAATTAGGTCTAGACATACCTGTAGCTGGGTTACAAAAGAATGATAAACACCAAACTTCTGAACTGTTATATGGTGCAAGTGCAGAGATTGTTCCGCTTAAGAAAAATAGCCAAGCATTTTATTTATTGCATCGAATTCAAGATGAAGTCCATAGATTCGCCATCACATTCCATAGACAAACACGACAAAAGACTGGATTAAAATCGATACTTGATGATATAGATGGTATTGGTAGTAAACGTAAAACGTTATTGCTACGTACATTTGGATCTATTAAAAAGATGAAAGAAGCGACACTTGAAGAATTTAAAAATATTGGTATTCCTGAAAATGTCGCCAAAAACTTACAAGAACAATTGCATAAATAAATTACAGGGCGTGAGAATCATTCTCATGCCCCAAAATATAAGAAATAATGTTACAATATGGTTAACAAAGTTATTTTTTTGAATGTGCGTGGAAGCGTTTTCTAAATGAGAAAGCTTATCATCCAATTGTAATTTTAAATATTAAATCCAAATTTTACATTGTTCGACATGCAGTTTGGTGATCGTCCAGTGTGTATTTGTATTTAATATAATTACTTTAATGATAACAACAACGTTAGAAATTTTTAACACTTTAGGGGTTTGACGTACGTTTAATATAAATAGCTCAATAAATTAAATATTCGTTCACAGGGGGGACTCCTTTTGGCTCAATCAAAAAATGAATTTTATCTAAGACGTATACATTCGTTATTAGGTATTATCCCAATAGGTGCATTTTTGGTCGTTCATTTATTAGTGAACCACCAAGCAACACAAGGTGCTGAAGCGTTTAATAAAGCATCGAATTTCATGGAATCATTACCATTTCTAATCATTGTAGAATTTTTATTCATATATATTCCATTGTTATATCATGGTTTGTTTGGTATACACATTGCATTTACAGCAAAGGAAAATGTTGGACATTACTCAATTTTTAGAAACTGGATGTTCTTCTTCCAACGTGTAAGTGGTATCCTGACATTTATTTTTATAGGTATTCACTTATGGCAAACACGTTTACAAAAAGCATTTTACGGCAAAGAAGTGAATTACGATTTAATGCATGAAACATTACAAAATCCATTTTGGGCAGCATTTTATATCGTTTGTATTATTGCAGTTGTGTTCCACTTCGCTAACGGCTTATGGTCATTTTTAGTTACTTGGGGTGGGCTACAATCTCCAAAATCACAACGTGTATTTACTTGGGTTTCATTAATCGTATTCTTAGTTATTTCGTATATTGGTGTTACTGCAATTATTGCCTTTATGTAATACATCGCATTTAACAAAAATAGATTGAAAATTTAGGGGAGTGACATTTTTATGGCAGAGAAACATCTTATTGTTGTCGGAGGTGGCCTAGCAGGCTTAATGTCAACAATTAAAGCGGCAGAAAAAGGTGCACATGTAGACTTGTTCTCAGTTGTGCCGGTAAAACGTTCGCACTCTGTTTGTGCCCAAGGTGGCATTAATGGTGCGGTCAATACTAAAGGGGAAGGCGATTCTCCTTGGATTCACTTTGATGATACAGTTTATGGTGGAGACTTCCTTGCAAATCAACCACCTGTTAAAGCGATGACAGAGGCAGCACCTAAGATTATTCATCTATTAGACCGTATGGGCGTTATGTTCAATAGAACAAATGAAGGTCTCTTAGATTTTAGACGTTTCGGTGGAACATTACACCACAGAACAGCATATGCAGGGGCAACAACTGGACAACAATTATTATATGCATTAGATGAACAAGTACGTGCATATGAAGTAGATGGACTAGTTACAAAGTATGAAGGTTGGGAATTTCTTGGCATAGTTAAAGGTGATGACGATACTGCAAGAGGTATTGTTGCACAAAATATGACAACCGCTGAAATCGAAACATTTGGTTCAGACGCTGTTATTATGGCAACTGGTGGTCCAGGTATCATCTTTGGTAAAACGACCAATTCAATGATTAATACTGGTTCAGCAGCTTCAATCGTGTATCAACAAGGTGCGATTTATGCTAATGGTGAGTTCATTCAAATTCACCCAACTGCAATTCCTGGTGATGATAAACTACGACTCATGAGTGAATCAGCACGTGGTGAAGGTGGACGTATTTGGACATATAAAGATGGTAAACCTTGGTACTTCTTAGAAGAAAAATATCCTGATTATGGTAACTTAGTACCTCGTGATATCGCGACTCGTGAAATTTTTGACGTATGTATTAACCAAAAATTAGGTATCAATGGTGAAAACATGGTATACCTTGATTTATCACATAAAGATCCGCATGAGTTAGATGTTAAATTAGGTGGTATCATTGAAATTTATGAAAAATTCACTGGTGATGATCCTCGTAAAGTACCAATGAAAATTTTCCCAGCTGTTCATTATTCAATGGGTGGACTATATGTAGATTATGATCAAATGACAAATATTAAAGGATTGTTCGCGGCTGGTGAGTGTGATTTCTCTCAACATGGTGGTAACCGATTAGGTGCCAACTCATTATTATCAGCAATTTATGGTGGTACAGTTGCAGGACCAAATGCGATTGATTATATTTCTAATATTGATCGATCATATACAGACATGGATGAGAGTATTTTTGAAGAACGTAAAGCTGAAGAACAAGCACGTTTTGATAAATTATTAGCTATGCGTGGTACTGAAAATGCTTATAAACTTCATCGAGAACTTGGTGAGATTATGACAGCTAATGTTACCGTTGTTCGTGAAAATGAAAAACTTTTAGAAACAGATAAAAAGATTGTTGAACTAATGAAACGTTATGAAAATATTGATATGGAAGATACTCAAACTTGGAGTAACCAAGCGGTATTCTTTACTCGCCAATTATGGAATATGTTAGTACTTGCTCGTGTTATCACGATTGGTGCATATAATCGTAACGAATCAAGAGGTGCACATTATAAACCTGAATTCCCAGAACGTAATGACGAAGAGTGGTTAAAAACAACAATGGCCTCATTCCAAGGTGCATTTGAAAAGCCACAATTTACTTATGATGACGTCGATGTGAGTTTAATTCCACCACGTAAACGTGATTATACTAGTAAGTCTAAAGGGGGTAAAAAGTAATGACTGAACAATCAGTAAAAGACACTCCACAACATGAAGTACAAAGTAAACCAAAACAAAAAACTGTAAAGTTAATTATTAAACGTCAAGATACAAGTGATTCTAAGCCATACGAAGAAACATTTGAAATTCCATATCGGGAAAATTTAAATGTAATTGCGTGTTTAATGGAAATTAGACGAAACCCAGTTAATATTAATGGTGAAAAAACAACACCAGTCGTATGGGACATGAACTGTCTTGAAGAAGTTTGTGGTGCTTGTTCAATGGTTATTAATGGTCGTGCTAGACAATCATGTTCAGCGATTGTTGATCAATTAGAACAACCTATTCGCTTAGAACCAATGAACACATTCCCAGTTATTCGAGATTTACAAGTTGATCGTTCAAGAATGTTTGATAACTTAAAACGTATGAAAGCTTGGATTCCAATTGATGGCACTTATGATTTAGGTCCTGGGCCACGTATGCCTGAGAAAAAACGTCAAACGGCATATGAGTTGTCTAAATGTATGACTTGTGGTGTATGTTTAGAAGTATGTCCTAACGTTACTGAAAATAATAAATTCGTTGGTGCGCAAGCAATTTCACAAGTACGTTTGTTTAACTTACACCCAACTGGATCAATGACTAAAGATGAACGTTTAAATGCATTGATGGGTACGGGCGGATTACAACAATGTGGTAATTCGCAAAACTGTGTTAATGCTTGCCCTAAAGGTATTCCTTTAACAACATCAATTGCAGCGATGAACAGAGAAACAACTTTCCATATGTTTAAATCATTCTTTGGTTCTGACCATGAAGTAGAATAATAAATTAAATCCCTTTTGAGTTAGAAATGCTATGTTCCCTTCAAAACTAAATTGAATGGAAATACACAATAACTTAGAAGGGATTTTTTAATAGTAAAATGATGAAAAGTAATTTTGAAAACCCATGCTTTAACGGTTTATTTTAGTGACGAAAATGGTAAAACACAGTGCATAATACTAAAATCCAATGCTTAGTTATGATAAACTAAAAATTAAATTAAAAGTAAGGATGACCGAATATGAATAAACCAATTGGTGTAATAGATTCTGGTGTTGGAGGTCTGACAGTTGCTAAAGAAATTATGCGTCAGCTACCAAATGAGACAATTTATTATTTAGGTGATATTGGGAGATGCCCATATGGACCAAGACCAGGAGAACAAGTTAAACAGTATACAGTTGAAATCGCGCGTAAGTTGATGGAATTTGATATAAAAATGCTTGTCATTGCTTGTAACACTGCAACAGCTGTAGCATTAGAATACTTACAAAAAACATTATCGATTCCTGTTATTGGTGTAATAGAACCAGGTGCTAGGACGGCAATTATGACAACTAGAAATCAAAATGTCCTTGTATTAGGTACGGAAGGCACAATTAAGTCAGAAGCTTATCGTACACACATTAAACGTATCAATCCACATGTAGAGGTACATGGGGTAGCTTGTCCAGGTTTTGTGCCATTAGTAGAACAAATGCGATATAATGATCCAACGATTACGAGTATCGTTATTCATCAAACATTGAAACGATGGAGAAATAGTAAGGCAGATACAGTTATTTTAGGATGTACACATTATCCATTACTGTATAAACCAATTTATGATTATTTTGGTGGTAAAAAGACTGTAATTTCGTCTGGTTTAGAAACAGCACGTGAAGTAAGTGCGCTGTTAACTTTTAGTAATGAACATGCTAGTTATACTGAAAATCCAAACCATCGATTTTTTGCAACAGGTGATACAACTCACATTACTAATATTATAAAAGAATGGCTAAACTTATCAGTAAATGTCGAACGTATTTCGGTGAATGACTAGGAGGACTTTGAATGAAAGAAATTGTAATTGCATCAAATAATCAAGGGAAAATAAATGATTTTAAAGTTATCTTTCCGGACCATCATGTCATAAGTATTTCAGAATTAATACCTGATTTTGATGTGGAGGAAACAGGTACAACCTTTGAGGAAAATGCAAAATTAAAATCGGAAGCAGCAGCAGAAGCTTTGAATAAAGTGGTAATAGCAGATGATAGTGGATTAGAAGTGTTTGCTTTAAATGGTGAGCCGGGTGTTTATTCTGCACGTTATGCTGGTGAAGATAAGAATGATGATGCTAATATTGAAAAATTGTTAAATGAGTTAGGAGACCATGCCGATCGTCGAGCACAATTTGTATGTGTTATTAGTATGAGTGGTCCCGATATGGAAACTAAAGTATTTAAGGGTACTGTATCAGGCGAAATAGCAGATGGTAAATATGGAGAAAATGGCTTTGGTTATGATCCAATATTTTATGTACCTGAATTAGGGAAAACAATGGCTCAACTTTCAAAAGAAGAAAAAGGGCAAATTAGCCATAGACGAAATGCCATTAATTTATTGCAAACATATCTTGCGGGTGATCAAAATGTCTAAATGGATTGTTGTGAGTGATAATCACACTGAATCAGGTATTTTATTTCAAATTTATGAAGCAAATTCTGATGCAGACGTATTTTTACATTTAGGTGATTCAGAATTTGAGTTTAATGATACTGAGTTGAGCTTATTTCATAGAGTAAAAGGCAATTGTGATTTTTATCCTGAATTTGAAAATGAAGCGGTGATTAAATGCAATGCTATAAAAGCATTTTATACACATGGGCATTTATATCAAGTCAATCGTACTAGAACATTATTAGCTGAAAAGGCACTTGGATTAGACTGCACATTTGCATTTTACGGTCATACACATGTTGCAAAATATGAATATATTGATGGTGTTCATGTCATCAATCCAGGAAGTATTTCTCAGTCTAGGAGTTCAATAGAAGAAACTTATGCCGAGATCATTGTTGATGATGAAACTAAGCATGGTTCTATTAATTTTAAAAATCGACAACATAAAACAATAAGTCATACTACTTTTTAACTAAAAGTATGTATGGCTTTTTTGATTGCGTGAGTTGAAAAGGTTTGTGAGCATTGAACTGCACCCAGTCAAGTAAACAATTAAATAATTAAAATTAATGGTTAAATTTGTTGTTTTATAGATGATTTATGACAAGCATATTTTTATGTGAACTATTTTGATTAAGAGAACTGTGTCTGTTGAGTGCTGTATACGGTTGAATAGTATTGATTTATTGGATAAAAGTATGAATCGTACGCATGTTTAAAAAGTTTTCTAAAGGCATAAACTATTTTAATATTTAGTAGGTTAAAATATGTGATGCCAAAATTCTTGAAAATCAGAAATGTAGGGACACAAATATTAATATTTAGTTAATAAATAGTTAATGTAGTTTTTTGTATATGTCTATTATTATGTATTTATACAAAATAAATATTTGAGGATAGGTGTTATTAAAAGATGAAAAAGAATTTTATTGGGAAATCAATTTTAAGTGTGGCTGCAGTTAGTTTAACAGTATCAATGTTTGCTGGGGAGTCTCACGCGCAAACTAAAAATGTTGAAGCTGCTAACAAATACAATCAATATCAAGCTAACTTTAAAAAGCAAGTAAATAAAAAAGTTGTAGATGCACAAAAAGCTGTTAACTTATTCAAACGCACAAGAACAGTTGCAACTCACCGTAAAGCGCAAAGAGCTGTTAACTTAATCCATTTCCAACACAGCTATGAAAAGAAAAAATTACAAAGACAAATCGATTTAGTTTTAAAATATAATACTTTAAAATAAATAAAATTGAGCCATGCTGAAAAGTATGGCTTTTTTATTTTCAAAACAAAAAATCGAACAATTGAATAATTTTTTCAACTGTTCGATATTATCATGCGCAATAGGGTATAATAATTTTATAATATTGCATGTACATTGGATTGGAGATTTTAAGACGCTTTATTAATAATTTAATGGTAAATGTGATATTGATTTACTAGGAAGGGCTGATAATTGTGAAAAGAAAATCAAATATATTAACTATTATAAAAATTGTAACCGATATAGTGGCAACTGTATTTATTGTACGTTCTTTATTAAAAAAAGATAAAAGTGCTAAATAATTTGAAAGATGCGTAATTAAAAAAAGCACGCCAAACCGTTAGTATTGTTCTCCAACGTTTTGGCGTGTCTATGTTAAGTTAGAAATGTGGACTTAATACCAAGTAATTTCGTCGATTTCACCATTAGCAACTACTGGTATATTCTTTCTCTTTTCTTCTAATGGACGAGTGATATCAAAAGTATAGAAACCTTTTTCTCCACCATCTTTGATTTTAACTACAGCTGTTTTATTACCTTTACCTAATTTTTTAGCAATAACATATAAATCTTCAACAGTTTTACCTGTGTATGGTTTGTTATTTTTATCAGCTTCATTAATTAATTTATCAGCACGTGCTTCATCTTTCTTCTCATCATCAGCTAATTTTTTAACTATTTCTAACCCTTGCCATTCATAGCTAAAAAATGCTTTAGCATCATTTGAAGTTGTAAGTAAACCTACAGCGATAACTGTAGAAGCGATTAAAGTTTTTGTTATATTTTTTTTCATAATAAGTTCTCCCTGTAAAATAAATTTGTACTTAATAACGTGAGTACAATGCTATTTTACAAACGGTTACAAGTATATACCAGTTAACACTTCATTAAATAAAATTAAGCGGTATTTAATGAGGTTTAATGCAATTGATAAAGAAAAATAGCGTATATACTGTTATTATTTTGAATTGATTTATTAATAAAATAGCATACTTTTATTATTTGCAGTTTGAAAGTCATTTTAATGTAGAATTTTACTTATATAGGAATATGAAATATACTCTAAAATTGGTTGATATGTTATGATTATTATATAAGTTAAATATTATACTATGTTATTGTTGTATAGTTATCTATGAAGAATTCATACATATTAAAAATAGTATATTAGCGCATGCCAATAACACTTGTGATAAGGCATTGAATATTATTGGCAATCACTTTAGTGGTTGTTATTTTTCATGTAAAAATACAAAAAAATATATTGAGGTCTAACAATGATAATTAAAATTTTAACAATTCTTTTTTTACTCTGTATATTAAGTTATCTGGTTACAAACAAAAAGAAGCCATTTCTGTTTTTAAAAACTCTCTTTATGGGCGTCATATTCATCTTTATTGGTTATATTTCTTTGGCTATTGCTGCTGTTATCATTTATGGCATAGCACAATTTATAACAATAGATTTTGGTAGCTTTTTCTTAATGGGAATTATTCTAATCTTGATTTCAAGTATATTCCAACTATTTATAGTTAAATTACTCTTTCGTAAAAAGAATGTTGATTTGACTGAAGTTGTCGTATTAGAACATTTAATTCAATGGTTTTTAGTTTATTTTGCAATCTATCAAGCAGTGAATGAAAAAATGGATATAAATGATATTAATATTGATAATTTCCAGTCTGTATTTTTTGACGTCTCAAATTTAAATTTAGTCATTTTACCTACGTTGATCATCAGTTGGGTGACAATATTTAATTATAGAATGAAAAGCTATAAATAATTGTATAAACAAAAGTATCATGGCATTGGACACCTATTTTAATAAAGGTGTCTTTTTTGATATCTTGCTTATTTTTAAATTTGAAAAAGTGGTTAAACTAAATTTTTAAGTAATGTAGTTATACAGAAGAGTAACATTATAGATAGCTATATTTTGCTAATATTATAAAGTGTTTATAGTTTATTAATGATTAGTTAATTTCAAAAGTTGTATAAATAGGGTAACTTAATAATTGTAAGTTAACTATTTGGAGGAAATGAAATATGAAAAATAAATTGATAGCTAAAACATTATTAACGATTGCAGCAATTGGTGTTACTACTACAACTATTGCTTCAACAGCAGATGCAAGTGAAAGTTATGGACCAAGAGAAAAGAAACCAGTTAGTATTAGTCATAATATTGTAGAATATAACGATGGCACATTTAAATATCAATCAAGACCGATATTTAATAAAACACCTAAATATATCAAAATTAGACATGACTACAACATTGTAGAATATAATGATGGTACATTTGGTTACGGAGCTAGACCACATTTTAATAAACCAGCAGTGAAAAATGAGGCAACTATTAAAAAAGAACAAAAGTTAATTAATGCTCAAAACCTTGTTAAAGAATTTGAAAAAACACATACTGTAAGTGCACATAGAAAAGCACAAAAGGCAGTTAATTTAGTTTCTTTTGAATATAATGTTAAGAAAATGGTGTTACAAGAAAGAATTGACAATGTTTTGAAACAAGGTTTTGTAAAATAAGTGAATAGACTATGTGATAATAGTTTGAATATTTTTAAACAAAAGTAAGATTTAATATTTATGTTAAAATTAGTTAATGAAAAATCTGAGCAATTTAATATCAGGTTAATGTAACTTTTTTAAAATTGACTATATAATCAATAAGTATCAATTTTAAAGGAGAATTTACAATGAAATTAAAAAATATATTTTAGCAGGATCATTAGCTGTTCTGTTATCAACTACAGCAGTAGCAACTTTAGAAGGTAATAAAGCAGAAGCAAGTAGTTACAATAACAATTTAACGCAAAGTCAATATCATGACAATAAAATTGCTGATGAATTAAGATCATTACTAAATGAATTAAATCCAAATGAACTTGCCACAGGGAGTTTAAGTGCTTATTATAAGCGCACAATTGTGATGAATGATTATAAAGCGAGAGCAGCTTTGAAAAGCAAAAATTTTGCACAAATGGCAGAAGCAAAAGTAGCATTAGAGAAAATTTATAAAGAAATTGATGAAATAGTAAATAGATAATAGCAAAACAGGCTGGGATATATGTCTCAGCCTGTTTCATTTTGATATTTAAAATTTTATGTATGAATCATCACTTTTAAAAAAGTAAGGGGAGACAAACATAAATATCAATGTATAGTAAAAAGCTATTTAATACTTAAAATATTTATATTGCTCTCCTGTTTTAAATCTATTTTATTTGAAAAAAGTAGTTAATTGACATTCGCTTAAAAAGTGAGTGTTTTATTATGTGGTTATTTTTATTGGAAGAAAAAGTTAACATTTGTAGAACATGCAACAATACCAAAAATAATTAAAAGAAATAAGACGATAAGCATTGCGATACTTTTTAAACATCCTTTATCTTGTTCTTCCGTTTTTCTTTTTTGAATCTTTTTATAATTTTCAAGGTGTTTGTTGTTTCTTTTAAGTCTATGTTTAATCATGATGGTTGACTCCTTAATCTAAATGTTTGATTCATAAAATAGTTGAAAACATTGTTTAAAATAAAAAGCTTTAATCAATGCTGTGATTATGCAACTTTATATTTTTAATCGAAAAATATATTGGATAAATTTAGTTTAATATATAAGTAAGATGCTTTAATCTAAAACAATTTAAAAATAACTTAGTCAAACTGACGCATTAAAATATTAATGAAACATTAGAATTCATAGATAAATAATAATGGCGCACAATAAAGGATAATTAAAGCGACATTTAATATAAATATCGTTAACTGTAAACTATCTTTAGTTTTAATATAAACGATTAAAATAAGTAGTGTTAAAAGGATCATATATATTAATGATGAAGAAGACCATACAAAATCCGCGTTATTAGTAGTTAGCAACGGGACAATAATTAATCCAAAATTAATCATGCACGCTATATATACAATTAAGTTATACATAATGTTAATTTTTATTCACCACCTTAGTATTATTGTTTAGGAGTCTGGGACAAAAATCAATGTTCTAGGCTTACATTGTTATAATGCCAGAAATTCACAGAACGAAAATGCGCTTAGAACAAGCACTTTTCAATTCGAGTCGGGGGCCCCAACACAGAAGTTGACGGAAAGTCAGCTTACATTAATGTGCAAGTTGGGGTTGGGGCCCCAACATAGAGAATTTCAAAAAGAAATTCTACAGGCAATGCAAGTTGGAGTTGGGGCCTCAACATAGAGAATTTCAAAAAGAAATTCTACAGATTTTTAATTACACATTAGCTGTGGCTGATGTGTAAAACCACTACATAATAAATCATTTGTGGTTCCTTATCATTTCTGTCCCGCTCCCAATTTATTGATTTATTCGAATCTCAAATTTTGTTTGTTTTACTTTGAAAACACTATATATAGTATGCTTTTTATGATTCTAGATGCTTTTTAATATTTAATTTTCGTCAACATTTGGATTAATAATAATCAATTCTAAAACTTTGCGAGAAGGATCAATTGTAAATTCAGAACCGTAATTGACATGACTAACTTTTAATTTACCATCTAAATATTTGATTGCAATTGCAACATCATAATCTTCATCGATGACGAATAAACTAGTTTCATTTGTAACAACTTCATGTTTTCCTGAATATACAACATTAATTTCCCAATCTTTAAAAACCATTAATCATCCTCCTTGAATATATAAAATGATTCAATTTAAGTTTAACTTATTCATACAACTTCGTACAATATCTAGATATATGATAATTGGATTTCTAGAAATTATTTTCAATTATATATACCTATTATACTTTTTATCTTCTTATTTCAGTTTTGTTTTAAAACGAATTTAAAATAATTCTGCAAATATATTAACACATAATGTGTTCAATAAGTTTTGAACAATTTCAAAACTTTTACATAAAGGGTTTGACAATATGATTTTAATTTCTTAATTTAAGTGAACTTATGTTAAAGACTTTTATTTTTAATGCTTTTAATTAGAATAGTGGTGATCAAAAACATATTTTTGTTTCATAACTTAAAAATAGCCGAAACAACTTTTTGTCGTTTCGGCTATTGTCAAACTATATATATAAATGTCTATGAATTATCTAAAAATTTAATTAGTCATTTCTTCTTTTTTCCAATCGATTTTATATCTTTCTGAAGAACGATCTGTCCATTTATCTTTTGTGTTTGTACCTTTCCAATTTGTTGAAGTCCAATGTAATTGGTAGTCATCACGAACACGTTCATAAACGATATCAATGTTTGTTTGTTGATTTTGTGCTTTTCTGTCCATCACAAGTACTGTAGCGAAATCTGGTGAGAAACCTGAAGATAATAGGGAACTTGCTTTGTTTGGGTCAAGGAAATTTTCAGATGCTTTCATAGATCCATTTCTTGTTTTCATGAAAAGTTGATTTCCGTAAATTGGGTTCCAGGAATCTCTATCGTATGGTCCCCAATTTTGGTTCATCATGTTATTGAAAATAACTTTCCAACCTACTTTTTTATCAGTTGGGCTCTCTAAAATGGTTTTGAAATCAGGTTGCACATATTTTAAAGTATGACCAATTGAGACAGTTCCACCAATTTGTCCGCCGATTTTCCCAGTATCATCAGCACTGATGCTGCCATTGAAACCATAATTTAAAGTGCTCATATATTCTTTCGTATCAATTGAATTTCTCGGATAATAATCAGAGATTTGTGCTGCTTCATTATCAGGTATTTCTAGATGTACTTTAAAAGCAGAAGGCCATGCCAGACCACTTTTATTTGAACCTTCTTCGCTATAGACTCTATATTGACCGGCAATTGTACCTTTTGTTCTAATAACCAGTAATTTTTTATTGTGATTTTTATCATCAATAAAACTATAAAATATTTTTTTGTGCAAACCATTTACTTTGTCATAAGTGACTAAATCACCTGTTTTAATTGTCGTATTGCTACCAATATCTGTTGTTCCTGGTTTAATATTTATATCACTATCTGCTGCATGAGCGATAGGATTTAACAATATGGAAGTTACTAATAATGTTGATGTTACTAAGCTGACTGTACGTGTTTTCATTTTCATCATCCTTCTATTTATTAAAACGATTCGAAGAAACAGTATTAATGATATTTTACTTGTTTTTAAGTAGCATACAGATTAATATATTAAATCGTTTGTAATAGTTTTCTAAAATGCGTTTAATAATGTAGCAACTGTTAAGAAAAATTGAATGATGATGAGTTATAATTTTAAGAATTAGTTTTTACATTTAATTGAATAAAAGGTAGTAATAAATTTCGAGTTCAAGATAACTTGTTTGAAATTTTGTTGACACAAAGTAAAAATATGCGCATAAATCTATTAATGTTTTTTATTGAACTAAAGAAGTTACTCTTTTTTTAAATGTAATCGATTACAATTTAAAAATACAAATACTTTTAAATTAAATCAATTAAGTATATATTAAATAAAACTTAACTATACATTAACTAGTTTCTCGCGCATGGGATTATGGAGAATTGTAATACTTTAGTGATTATGCCATACGCATTTATATTTTATAAATTTAGTTATTGAAAATTCAAAAATAGGTAGTTGATAACTAAAGAATATTGTAAAATATTAAGTATTAAACATTGCATTTAAGGCTTAAATAATCAGTATGATTTAAAAATTAGCTATAACATCAAAACGTGTATAACTATTCATAATTAATTCATATCCTGAAATTCTGACAGTATTAACGAATGAACAGGAAACCGTAATATTACAATTAAAGTTGTAATAGCAATGAATATATGTACTTCTTTTAAATTGAATAATATATGATTAATGATAAGCTTGATAAATTTTAGTGGAAAATGATAGGGGTGAACAGTGTTAAAAGTTATTTAATGAAAGGGTTTAAATAACGATATTTAACATTTAAAATTATGAAGATAATGTATATCATTTTAATTTTTCTTATTTGGTTGAATTTATTTTTAGGAAATAATATTACGCATGCAGTTACAGCTTTAGTAGTAACATTGTATGTAGTAAATACAAGGAAGTGTGTGAAAGATGACAGAGTTGAATAATATTATAAATTCAATTAAAGAATTATTTGAGGTTGAATCGGGATACAAAATTTCAAAAAACTCTGGTGTCCCATACCAAACTGTACAAGACTTACGAAATGGTAAAGCAGATATAGAAGATGCCAGAT
Source organism: Staphylococcus argenteus (assembly GCF_000236925.1). NCBI lineage: Bacteria > Bacillati > Bacillota > Bacilli > Caryophanales > Staphylococcaceae > Staphylococcus > Staphylococcus argenteus. The sequence continues at coordinate 1,119,428 of NC_016941.1, forward strand.
TTAGAACGATTATCAAACTATATACCTATAGTGTTTCATTACAAAATCAAAAATAAGTGGCTAAACTAACGATATATGTAATGGGTAAATAGAGGTTGGGAGTGGGGACAGAAATGAAATTTACACAAAATTTATTTCTGTTCCCACTCCCATCAATTCTATTATTTAATATTTAAAATTGTTTAAGTGACAAAAATGAATTGTCGTAGTGAAATGATAATTTAAGTTTTGAAAAGTTAATCAATGATTACTTCAACAATAATTTTTTGTGGATTTTTAACATAAACATTTGCATAATCTGAGTGTAATCTTTTATTTAAATCAATTGTAAAGTTATTATCGCCACCTGTAATGGTTAATTTTCCATTATTACGATTTTCATTATATAATATTTTGTTTTTTATCAATGATTCGCGTACACGGAAATCAAGTTCTTTTAATGTTAATACAGGTTTATTGCCACGGTAAATCACATGTGCACCTATTATCGTCTGTAGTTTATCTTTATATTGCACAAAGATTTTATATAGCTTATCAGAAGGGCTTGCCGCTGGTGTAACGCCACCAGTAAATGTTTCTTGATATGACCACCAAAATTGACTTGTTTCTTTATCCTTTAATCCAAATACATCTACATAGCGATCTCTTAATTGATTGATATTACCCCAACTTTGATTTCCTTTTACTTGTATGTGTGCCGACCAAGTATATCTATTGAAGTCGACATAAATATTGCCACTTTCACTTTGTCTTAACCATTTATTTGAGAATAATAAATATGACTGCGTATAATATTTGATTAATTCATTAACATTAGTTTCATCTTGATTAATGTTATATGCTTTAGCTTCAGAAGATAAACCACTCAATACTTTGGGGGATTGTGTTGTCGTAGTTGTTCCCAGAAGTAACAATGATGTTATTAATATTATTTTTTTCGTAATATTCTTTTTCATTTTAAAATCTCCTTTACGTAGGATATCAATATTGAAAAGTGGGGGAGTCAATGTGATATATGAGATTATCCGCATTGACTCCATGAATGAGGTTAGCTAGATTTTTCGAGGATTACTTCAATTTTTGCGTTTCGAGGGTCTTTGACATATCTATTTGCGTCAGTGGATTTTAACCTTTTACTTAAATCAATGATGTATTGATTATTGCCATCTGTAATCTTAATCTGTCCTTTATTATATTTATCGATATATAATCTTTTGTTTTTAATTAATAATTGTCGAATGCGGAAGTCCAATTCTTTCAATGTTAATACTGGCTTATTACCTGAGTATAATGGATATCCTCCTGTAAATGTTTCTGCTGCATCTTTATATGATACGTTCAGGGTATAGTTTTTGTCGGCAGATGTAGCAGCAGGTGTAACACCCCCGGTAAATATTTCTTGAGCTAGCATATAGGAATTTTTTGTTTCTGCATCTTTTATACCGAAAATATCTACATATTTATTTCTTAACTGATTAATATTCCCCCAGCTTTCAGGACCAAAAACTTGAATATGACTAAACCATGATAACTGAAGTAACGTTGCATGAATCGTTCCATTATCCTTTTGCCATAACCATTTATTAGAAAAGGATAAATGTTTTTGATTATAATATTTAATTAGCTCATCTACATTAGTTTCATCTTGGCTAATATAATAAGCTTTCGCTTCAGATGAAAAATTGCTTAGTGTTTTTGGAAATTGTGTTGTAGCAGTTGTTCCTAGAAGTAACAATGTAGTTGCTAAAATTATTTTTTTAGTGCATTTCTTTTTCATATTAAAATCTCCTTTGGGTGGAATATCTGCGTTAGAAAGTGAGAGAAGTCGTTGTGGCATATGAGGTTATTTACTTTAATACCGTGAATGAGGTTAGTTAGATTTTTCGAGGATTACTTCAATTTTTGCGTTTCGAGGGTCTTTGACGTATCTATTAGTGTCAGTTAATTTTAATTTTTTACTTAAGTCGATAGTGTAGTTATTACCGCCACCAGTTATGTTAATTTTCCCTTTATTATATCCATCGTTATATAACTTTTTATTTTTTATTAATGTTTGGCGAACACGGAAATCAAGTTCTTTAAGTGTTAATACGGGTTTGTTACCTTGATAAACCTCATGTCCTCCAATAATTGTCTGTTTTTTATCTCTATATTCTACAAAAAGTTTGTATGGTTTATCAGAAGATGTAGCAGCTGGTGTGACACCCCCAGTGAATGTTTCGTCATAAGTTAAATAGCCCTCAACGGTTTCTTCGTCTTTTGTTCCGAAGATATCTACATATTTATCTCTTAATTTATTAATATTTCCCCAGCTTTCAGGACCGTAAATTTGAATATGACTATACCAAACCCAAGTTTGTAGTGTTGCATGTATTGTACCATTTGGGTTTTGCCATAACCATTTGCCTGAAAACGATAGGTGGGGCTGTGTGTAATATTTGATTAATTCATTGATATTAGTTTCATTTTCCCTAATATTATATGCTTTAGCTTCAGATGAAAAACTGATTGATGCGTTAGGAAAATGGGCGGATGTTGTTCCTAAAAGTAACAATGCTGTTGATAAGATTATTTTTTGCGTGATGTTCTTTTTCATATGAATATCTCCTTTGCGTGAATTACCCAAAGTATATAAAGGATTTCACTAATACGGAATTAAATAAAAGCTAAAACTATGTTAAATAAAATTAAACAATTCAACGCTTTATTTAATTAAAACTTATCATTTTTAAATTATGAGAACTACACAAGTATTAATATAGAGAGGAGATTTATTACGATTTATATTTTGGAAAAATCATAACTTTATGTTAAGTTGCGTTAAATTAATTATTAATTGAATTTTCTAACTACTTGAAAAATAGTTATACTATAAACGTAATACTTATTTTAAAAATATCCTACTACTTAAATTTAATTTTAATAAAATGTTCAATGATTTATTGATAAAATATTACAATTTTTAAGAATGGGTTGAGTTGGAAATGTATACGCTTACAATTTAGGTGTAACTAAAATAAAAGGAGTTGTTATTAATGAAAAATTTACGAAACAGAAGTTTTTTAACTTTATTAGACTTTTCACGACAAGAGGTAGAATTCTTATTAACGCTCTCTGAAGATTTAAAGCATGCTAAATATATCGGTACTGAAAAGCCTATGTTAAAAAATAAAAATATTGCATTAATATTTGAAAAAGATTCTACAAGAACACGTTGTGCGTTTGAAGTTGCCGCACATGATCAAGGAGCGAACGTAACATATTTAGGACCAACAGGTTCGCAAATGGGTAAAAAAGAAACGACTAAAGATACAGCACGTGTACTTGGTGGTATGTATGACGGTATTGAATATAGAGGTTTCTCACAACGCACTGTTGAAACATTGGCTAAATATTCTGGTGTTCCAGTTTGGAATGGATTAACTGATGAGGACCATCCAACGCAAGTGTTAGCTGATTTTTTAACTGCAAAAGAAGTTTTGAAAAAAGATTATGCAGATATAAACTTCACATATGTTGGTGATGGCCGTAATAATGTTGCGAATGCACTTATGCAAGGTGCAGCAATAATAGGAATGAACTTCCATCTAGTTTGTCCTAAAGAATTAAATCCATCTGATGCATTGTTAAATCGTTGTAAACAAATTGCTTCTGAAAACGGCGGGAATATTTTAGTCACTGACGATATCGAGCAAGGCGTAAAAGGTTCTGATGTCATATACACTGATGTTTGGGTATCTATGGGTGAACCTGAAGAAGTTTGGAAAGAAAGACTTGAATTACTAAAACCTTATCAAGTAAATAAGGCATTAATGGATATGACAGAAAATCCAAATGTTATATTTGAACACTGTTTACCATCATTCCACAATACTGAAACAAAAGTTGGACAACAAATTTTCGAAAAATATGGAATTCGTGAAATGGAAGTTACTGATGAAGTGTTCGAAAGTAAAGCGTCAGTTGTATTCCAAGAAGCAGAGAATAGAATGCATACAATAAAAGCAGTTATGGTTGCTACAATAGGTGAATTTTAAAACTAAAAGGAAGTGAATATGATGGCAAAAATTGTAGTTGCACTTGGTGGTAATGCTTTAGGAAAATCACCGCAAGAACAACTTGAGCTTGTTAAAAATACTGCGAAGTCATTGGTAGGATTAATAACCAAAGGACATGAGATTGTTATTAGTCATGGTAATGGACCACAAGTAGGTAGCATAAATTTGGGACTTAATTATGCTGCTGAACATGATCAAGGTCCAGCCTTCCCATTTGCCGAATGTGGAGCGATGAGCCAAGCATATATTGGTTTTCAGTTACAAGAAAGTCTACAAAATGAACTCCATTCAATTGGTATAGATAAGCAAGTTGTAACGCTAGTCACTCAAGTTGAAGTAGATGAACATGATCCAGCATTTAATAATCCATCAAAACCAATTGGGTTATTTTATAGTAAAGAAGAAGCTGAGCGTATTGAAAAGGAAAAAGGATATCAATTTGTTGAAGATGCTGGAAGAGGGTATAGAAGGGTAGTGCCGTCACCACAACCAATTTCTATCATTGAACTAGAAAGTATTAAAACACTTATTAAGAATGATACACTTGTAATTGCTGCTGGTGGCGGTGGTATACCAGTTATAAGAGAGCAACATGATGGTTTTAAAGGTATAGATGCGGTTATTGATAAAGATAAAACGAGTGCACTTTTAGGTGCTAATATTCAATGTGATCAACTGATTATATTGACAGCAATTGATTATGTATATATTAATTTTAACAGTGAAAATCAACAACCATTGAAGGTTACAAATGTTAATGAATTAAAACGCTATATAGATGAAAATCAATTTGCAAAAGGAAGTATGTTACCAAAAATTGAAGCGGCAATTTCATTTATTGAAAATAATCCTAACGGCAGTGTTCTGATTACATCATTAAATGAATTGGATGCCGCATTAGAAGGTAAGATAGGTACAGTGATTAAAAAGTAATAATGATAACACGTTTTCAATTTGTTATATGTATAATGCATGATTTTTATTAACAATGTGCAACCCTGCGTATTTAGTTTGATTTTTTAGGGCAGGGTGCACTTTCTTAATATAAATATTTAACGCTGGGATATTTTACACAGCATTATTGTTAGGTCATATGTCGAAGGAGATGAAACCGTGGAAAACACAATTAATGAAAGTGAAAAGAAAAAAAGATTTAAACTAAGAATGCCTGGTGCATTTATGATTTTATTCATTTTAACGGTTATTGCAGTAATAGCGACTTGGATTATTCCTGCAGGTGCCTATTCTAAACTTTCTTACGAACCTTCATCCCAAGAATTAAAAATTGTGAATCCTCATAATCAAGTTAAAAAAGTACCTGGTACACAAAAAGAACTTGATAAGATGGGTGTTAAAATTAAAATCGAGCAATTTAAATCAGGCGCGATTAATAAGCCTGTTTCTATACCAAATACGTATGAACGATTAAAACAACATCCTGCTGGACCAGAACAAATCACAGGTAGTATGGTAGAAGGTACAATAGAAGCGGTAGATATTATGGTGTTTATACTTGTGTTGGGTGGACTTATTGGTGTAGTTCAAGCTAGTGGTTCCTTTGAATCTGGTTTACTTGCTTTAACTAAGAAAACCAAAGGTCATGAATTCATGCTGATTGTTTTTGTGTCAATTTTAATGATTATCGGTGGTACATTATGTGGTATTGAAGAGGAAGCTGTAGCTTTCTATCCTATTTTAGTACCTATATTTATAGCATTAGGATATGATTCAATCGTTTCTGTAGGTGCTATATTTCTTGCCAGTTCTGTTGGTAGTACATTTTCAACTATAAATCCGTTTTCAGTAGTCATTGCATCTAATGCAGCTGGTACAACTTTTACAGATGGATTGTATTGGAGGATAGGAGCTTGTATCGTCGGCGCAATCTTTGTTATCAGTTATTTATATTGGTACTGTAAAAAAATTAAAAAAGATCCAAAGGCTTCTTATGCTTATGAGGACAAGGAAGCATTTGAAAAGCAATGGTCTGTATTAAAGGATGACGATAGCGCGCAATTTACATTACGTAAAAAGATAATACTCACATTATTTGTATTACCTTTTCCAATTATGGTCTGGGGTGTCATGACTCAAGGTTGGTGGTTCCCTGTTATGGCGTCAGCATTTTTAATTTTTACAATTATTATTATGTTTATTGCTGGAACTGGTAAATTTGGTTTAGGAGAAAAAGGAACGGTTGATGCTTTTGTTAATGGCGCATCAAGTTTAGTTGGTGTATCTTTAATCATTGGTTTAGCAAGAGGTATTAACTTAGTGCTGAATGAAGGTATGATTTCAGATACGATTTTACATTTTTCATCATCTTTAGTTCAACATATGAGTGGGCCGTTGTTTATCATTGTTTTACTATTTATTTTCTTCTGCCTAGGCTTTATCGTCCCTTCTTCATCAGGGTTAGCGGTATTATCAATGCCAATCTTTGCACCGCTAGCTGATACAGTTGGTATACCAAGATTCGTTATCGTTACAACATATCAATTTGGTCAGTATGCGATGTTGTTCTTAGCGCCAACTGGACTTGTTATGGCGACGTTACAAATGTTAAACATGCGATATTCACATTGGTTCCGTTTCGTATGGCCTGTTGTTGCCTTTGTATTAATTTTCGGAGGCGGATTACTAATTACGCAAGTTTTGATATATTCATAATTTGAAATGCTATGTTATAGAAAAATTGAATAATAAGTGGTCGGTATGCATCTCATTGGTTAGTAGAAATACTAAATTAATCGAGATGCATATTTTTTGGGTAGTAGTAAGATTCAGTGTATAAAAGTGGATGATCCAAAACTATAATGCACATTCATTAATTGAAAGATTATTATAAAATGTAAGGGGAAATATGATATATTATATTTATTGTGATAAATATATGATTGTGCAGAGTATGATGTGTTAGGGCTTTTTAAACGGGAGATAGGATTATTTATAGATACAAAGTTATTAATTAGGGTGATTATAAATGACATATTTGACAAAGCTTTTAGATACATTAACTGGAATATGCGTAGTGTTATTATTTAGTAAATATTTCGTTTCTTATGCGAATATGGTATTTGATTGGAACTTAAGGTGGTATTTGCTAGAAAACATACCAAATTTGCCGATTATATTATTTATCTTGATGTTTGTTTTCGGTGTGTCTTCTGAAATGATAAAAGATAGACAAAAGAAGAAAAATATTAAATATAAGGAATGATAACAATGACGAACATAACGAAGACGAAGATAAAAATCTTTTTCAACTATTTTATTGGGATATTAGCCTTAACGTATGCTTTTTATTTAATATTTAAATAAATATCTAAGTTTTGTTTACTATTGCAATAAAAAGACAGGGGAGCCTGTCTTTTTTAATAAGCATATTTGTTTAATTTATATTTGTAGTGAGCTTTTATACTGTATCACGTATTAATTTATTTTTATTTTCACTTTTAAAAAAGTAATGAATATATCCTATTAAGACTCTAAATACTATTATAGTTGCCAATAAAATCTCAAAAAATAAAAGACCTTTCCAAATTATTGGAAACATAAGGACAGGCAAACTGTTCTTTAAAGCAGTAGCTGAAATCACTAATGGAAATGTGAATGCTGAAAATACTGGCGAAAAGGGTTCTTTCAGTAATTTAGGAAGTTGTATGATGATATAAAAATAAAAAGTTTGAGCTAATATTAAAAAAACAATAACGATAAAAGCATTTGTCTTAGGAAAAGCTATAACATATGATGCTGCAACTAAAGAAAATGGTGCACAAACTGTAGATATGTTTGGTTTAATAGACGCTTGCAATGGATATATTTTAATTCGTTTGAATACTATGGGCAAGACAATACAAGTTGCTACAAAACCATAAATAACTGATAATTTACCTATCAAATAATATCCACTGACTGGTGCTGTTAATCCAGCGATAGCTATACCAATAAAAAGTACTGTCCATGATGGATATACATTTTCGAATGAGAATCCTTTTAAATATTTAAATGAAAAAATAATCATATGCGTCATAATACCCACAAGGCATAAAATCCATAAAGGTGTTATTAAACTATTAATAATAGTTATATTACTAAAAAATGTTTTTAAATAAGTTGTTCCTAAAAATCCGGACATGAAAAATGTTGTGAATACAGATGAAATTAGAGGGTTGTTTAATTGTTCTTTCACAGTATTATAATTTTTGAACATTGTACATAATAGGTGAAGCCAAATTAAGAAAGCAAAGATGCCACAAAGAGCGTTAATAGCAAGTGATATATCTTTCAAAAGATTTCCTAAGCCTAATAAACCTAAGACCAGTCCTGACGTTACTAAAGGTGCATTTTGAAGTCTCATGATTTACAACCTTTCTTATGTGATTTTCTTCACTAATTATATCATGATAGCTTCATTCTTTTAATAAGAAGAGTGTGTACTTTTACGTTTATAACGTATGTTGGAATAGTGGACACATAATTGTCATTTAAAATTTGATGAAAGAAATATTAACAAAGGCTAGCCAACTTCATTAGAATCAATTAAATTATAAGACTTCAGAAAAACATATCTACCATATCAAACAATTAAAGATTTAAAAATGATAAAACAAAGAACTCCGGCATAGCGGAGTTCTTTGGATAGTGATTAATTTGTGCATACTAATTAAGTTAATGACATAAGGCTAGAAAAGAGAATAAAAAAAGAACGTCGCGAAACAGTTGAGTACTATCTAAAAATAGCCAGTTTTAAAATACTACTCATCGAGTTTATTCGCAGAACGTTCAATGGTAAGACCCCGAAAGAGGATTCTTAATTTTCATTATAAAGGAGGCAATACTACATGAAAAGAGAAACAAGGCAAAAAATATCTTTCTGCTTATCAATTGGTATATTTATTTTAGTTATATTACTATTGATATTTTAAAAATTTTTCGCCTTATCTAATTTATGAATTGTTATGATGAAAGATTTGATAAAAAACAAAGATCATTAGAAAATCACGACTCGAGGGACTAGGTTGTTTTGAGCATGTATGTGTTTGATTTAAAAGGTTTGAATTTAAATTTCTGAGAATCTTCAACTTAAATTTTTATAAGTGAAAATGAATAATCGCGTGTCAAACGTGTGTCAAAAAATATTAAAACGAATATGAATGCTAGTGTATTGGCAACAAGTATTTAGAAATCTTATGGGTCCCTAAAAATTTAAATTATATAATAGTAAAACAAAAAAGAACCCCGTATTGACGGGGTTCTTTTAGTTGGGTGGTGTATAAAAAACACCTATAAACGTCCTGGGAGGGATTCGAACCCCCGACCGATGGCTTAGAAGGCCATTGCTCTATCCAGCTGAGCTACCAGGACACGTTTAACAACACAAGAATTATTATAGCTAAATGAACATAAATAAGCAATACCTTACAAATAAAAAATGTTTATATTTTTCACTATTTTAGAGCTATTTATATAAAAAGGTTCAATAAGTATTATATGTAGATACAAGCAATATAATTGCGTTAAATACAGTTTTGAATGCCTAAGTGTAAAACTAGTTCATTAATAAAACAGTTATGTACTATAAATGTTATTGTGCGTATAAACAAACTAATTGTACGAAATTCATTTTAAAATATCAATAACAAAACGTTAAGCGAATGACATGGCGGTAATCTAGAACTACTCGCGTTTTGTTTTTCTTCATATTTAAATTTTAAGGAGTGTTTTCAATGGAAGGTTTATTCAACGCAATTAAAGATACTGTAACTGCAGCAATCAATAATGATGGAGCAAAATTAGGCACAAGCATTGTGAACATCGTTGAAAATGGCGTAGGTTTACTATCTAAATTATTCGGATTCTAATTCCAATATGTTATGAAAGTGATCTAAATTAATTTAAGGGCGAGGGAGAGATGACAATGACTGGTTTAGCAGAAGCGATTGCAAATACAGTGCAAGCAGCACAACAGCATGATAGTGTAAAATTAGGTACAAGTATCGTAGATATTGTTGCCAATGGTGTAGCATTAATAGGGAAATTATTCGGATTCTAATATCAGAATGAAATATCTTTAAACAAAACTGGGTGAGTATATTTAATGGATATGCACTCAGTTTTTTTGTATGCAGAAAAACAAACCTCTGTTAAGATTTAATTAGATAATCAGAATATAGGAGATGGGTGAACTTGGGATACAAAAATATTTTAATAGACTTTGATGACACAATTGTGGACTTTTATGATGCGGAAGAATGGGCATTTCATTACATGGCTAATTTATTTGATCATAAAGCTACTGACCTTGATTTTTTAGAGTTTAAAAAAATTAATCATCAACATTGGGAAGCTTTTCAACAAAATAAATTAACAAAATCAGAAGTTTTATCACAACGATTTGTAAATTATTTTAAACGTCATCAAATGGAAATAGATGGACATCGTGCCGATGTTTTATTCAGAAATGGTTTAGCAGAAGCGAAAATCAAATATTTTGATCAAACATTAGAAACTATCATTGAATTATCGGAAAATCATAATTTGTATATTGTGACTAATGGAGTTACAGAAACGCAAAAAAGAAGACTAAATCAAACGCCACTTCATAAATATTTTAAAAATATTTACATTTCAGAAGAAACGGGACATCAAAAACCGAGTCCCGAGTTTTTTAATTATGTCTTTAATGATATAGGTGAATCTGAAAGAGAAAACTCAATAATAGTAGGTGACTCATTAACATCCGACATTTTAGGAGGAATTAATGCAGGGATTGCAACATGTTGGTTTAATTTCAGGAATTTTGAGCCAAACTCTGAAATAATACCTGATTACGAAATTAATTCATGGACGCAATTGAAGGAAATTGTTAGTGAAGAAAATTAAGTTTTACAATTTAGAAATAAAAAAGACACTACGAAAAATTTAAATTCAATTAATCGTAGTGTCGAATATTGATATCTTATGGTTTCCACAGTAAGACATCGTGTCCTTCTATATTTTTAGCTTCCACATCTGTAAATCCATGATGTAAAAAGAAATCCTTTGAATCATTTCTGCCAATCGCTTTAATTGGCATATTAAAACTTTTTGCAAAATCAATTAGTTTTGTTGCGTACCCTCTGTTTTGATATTTTGGCAATACTTCTAACTTCCATAATAATAAATAATCATCAAAATCTGGGAAGTAAATTTCTTCGACATCACCTTTTTTCAGCAATGCCATTCTAGCCCCTAATTGATCTCCGACAAATATACCATAAAATGGTGAATCTGAACTTGCATCAATCATTTGGCCATTTAATTCGTTGACCATATATAAGTCTTTGTTGCCAAATTCTCTAAAGTTCTCAAACAACTCATCAGTTTTGTAATTAATTTCAAGACGTTTGATTTCACTCATATTTATCTACCCCTTATTTGTTTACTACTATTATTATACATTAAACCACTTGTATTTTTCATTGATTTAAAAGACCAAAACACTGAATATTATAAATTTTCTACAATTAAATTGATTTTTAAGCTGTAAAATTGTCAACAAGCGGTATAGTCTTTATACTATAATTTGTAATCGCGTACTGAAGGAGAAAACACATGGACTGTAAAGTAGTTAGTTTAAATGAAAAAGATCAGTTTATATCTAAAATAGAAAGCAGTAATCCGGAAATTGTAGGGTTATTTCAATATGATGCTGCACAACAAACGAGTTTTGAAAAGAGAATGTCGAGAAAAAGTAATGGCAGGGAAAAAGTATTAGCTAATGCCATTCGTGAATATATGAGTGATTTAGACATTTCTAATGAACAAAATAATAGTTTAGAAGCATTAGCTAGTGGTTCAAAAGTAGTGATTGGAGGTCAGCAGGCAGGACTTTTTGGTGGCCCGCTTTATACATTTCATAAAATCTTTTCCATAATCACTTTAGCGAACCAACTTGAGGATACGTATAAACAAAAAGTTGTACCAGTGTTTTGGATTGCAGGAGAAGATCATGATTTCGATGAAGTCAATCATACGTATGTTTATAATGAAAATGAAGCGACATTACATAAAGTTAAATATCATACTATGGATGCGCCTGAATCAACGATTTCTAGATATAATCCAGACAAAGCTGAATTGAAGAAAGCTTTAAAAGCAATGTTTAAACAAATGAAAGAAACGGTCTACACACAAAGGTTAATCAATTTGTGTAACAGCATAATTGATCAATATGATTCATGGTCAGACATGTTCAAAGCATTATTACATGAGACGTTTAAAACGTATGGAGTGCTCTTTATAGACGCACAGTATGAATCGTTAAGGAAAATTGAAGCGCCATTATTTACAGAAATTCTAAAAAAACATCAATCTCTTGATTATGCGTTTAGGACAACACAGCAACGTACACAAGAACAAGGTTTGGATGCTATGATTCAAACTGATACAAATGTACATTTATTTTTACATGATGATCAAATGCGTCAACTCATCTCATACGAAGACGAAGTTTTTAAATTAAGCAAAACGAATAAATCATATACAATGGAAGAAATTTTAAAAATTGCTGAAAATCAACCAGAGCTGTTTTCTAATAATGTTGTAACTAGACCATTAATGGAAGAGTGGTTATTTAACACTGTGGCATTTATTGGCGGACCTAGTGAAATTAAATACTGGGCAGAATTAAAAGGTGTTTTTGAGTTATTTGAAATTGAAATGCCAATTGTTATGCCAAGACTAAGAATTACCTACTTAAATGAACGTATTGAAAAATTGCTTACTAAATATGAATTACCACTATCAGAAGTTTTAGTTGATGGTGTAGAAGGAAGTAGAAGCAAATTCATTCGTGAACAAGCATCAGATGATTTTATTGAAAAAGTTGAAACAATGATTGAACAACAACGTATTTTATATAGAGATTTATTAAATGAAGTTACTGGTAATCAAAATAATATAAATCTAGTTACTAAAAACAATGAAATTCATCAACACCAATATGAATATTTGTTAAATCGTTACTTATTAAATATTGAAAGAGAAAACAAAATAAGCATGAAACAATATAGGGAAATTGAAGAACATCTCCACCCAATGGGCGGTTTACAAGAACGTGTATGGAATCCACTTCAAATTTTGAATGATTTTGGGATAGATGTGTTCAAACCCTCCACCTATCCACCACTTTCTTACACTTTTGATCATATCGTTATAAAACCTTAGAATATCAAGGGTTTTGCCCGATTTATCTTTTTGATAAATCGGGCATTTTTTTGTTTTTTAAAATAAATTTCACAAATTTTGTATAAATAGTGGTGGATAGTGGGGAGATGTGGTAAATTATATATAAGGTGAGGTGATAAAAAATGTTCATGGGAGAATACGATCATCAATTAGATACAAAAGGACGTATGATTATACCGTCCAAGTTTCGTTATGATTTAAATGAGCGTTTTATTATCACAAGAGGCCTTGATAAATGTTTATTCGGTTACACTTTAGACGAATGGCAACAGATTGAAGAGAAAATGAAAACCTTACCTATGACAAAAAAAGACGCACGTAAGTTTATGCGTATGTTCTTCTCTGGTGCTGTTGAAGTTGAACTTGATAAACAAGGGCGTATTAATATCCCTCAAAATTTGAGAAAATACGCTAATTTAACTAAAGAATGTACAGTAATCGGTGTATCAAATCGCATTGAGATTTGGGACAGAGAAACTTGGAATGATTTCTATGAAGAATCTGAAGAAAGTTTCGAAGATATTGCTGAAGATTTAATAGATTTTGATTTTTAAAATGGAGGAATTGAAGTGTTTCATCATATCAGCGTTATGTTAAACGAAACCATTGATTATTTAAATGTAAAAGAAAATGGTGTGTACATTGACTGTACGCTAGGTGGAGCGGGACATGCCCTTTATTTACTAAATCAATTAAATGACGAAGGTAGATTAATAGCAATCGATCAAGATCAAACAGCTATTGATAATGCTAAAGAAGTACTGAAAGATCATTTGCATAAAGTGACTTTCGTTCATAGTAACTTTCGTGAATTAACTAACATTTTAAATGACTTAAATATTGAAAAAGTAGATGGAATATACTACGACTTGGGTGTTTCGAGCCCACAATTAGATATTCCTGAACGAGGATTCAGCTATCATCATGATGCAACGTTAGATATGCGAATGGATCAAACTCAAGAACTAACAGCATACGATATCGTAAACAATTGGTCATATGAAGCTTTAGTGAAAATATTTTATCGTTACGGCGAAGAAAAATTTTCGAAACAGATAGCTAGAAGAATCGAAGCACATCGTGAACAACAACCAATAACAACAACACTAGAATTAGTTGACATAATAAAAGAAGGAATTCCTGCAAAAGCGAGAAGAAAAGGTGGTCATCCTGCAAAACGTGTTTTCCAAGCACTACGAATTGCAGTAAACGATGAATTATCAGCCTTTGAAGATTCAATTGAACAAGCGATTGAATTAGTGAATGTAAACGGCAGGATTTCGGTTATCACATTCCACTCATTGGAAGACCGCTTATGTAAGCAAGTTTTCCAAGAATACGAAAAGGGTCCTGAAGTACCAAGAGGATTACCAGTGATACCAGAAGAATATACACCAAAGTTAAAGCGAGTTAATCGTAAACCGATTACCGCAACAGAAGAAGATTTAGATGACAATAATAGAGCACGCAGCGCGAAATTACGTGTAGCTGAAATACTTAAATAAGGAGCAATTTATAATGGCTGTAGAAAAAGTGTATCAACCATATGACGAACAAGTTTATACTAGTATACCGATGCAACAACCACAAACTAGACCCGAAAAGAAAACCGTTTCTAGAAAAGTGGTTGTACAATTAACTAAATTTGAAAAAGTTTTATACATAACTTTGATTACTGTAATTGCTATGTTAAGTATTTATATGCTATCTTTAAAAATGGATGCGTATGATACGCGAGGAAAGATTGCAGATTTAGATTATAAAATAGATAAACAATCAAGTGAAAACAGTGCTTTACAATCTGAAATCAAAAAGAATTCTTCTTATGAACGCATATACGAAAAGGCTAAGAAACAGGGGATGAGCCTTGAGAACGATAATGTAAAGGTAGTGCGTAGTAATGGCGAAGCAAAAAATTAAAATTAAAAAAAATAAAATAGGGGCAGTCCTACTTGTTGGTTTATTCGGACTGCTCTTTTTTATATTGGTTTTAAGAATTTCATATATCATGATTACTGGTCATTCTAATGGTCAAGATTTAGTCATGAAGGCAAACGAAAAATATTTAGTTAAAAATGCTCAACAACCTGAACGAGGCAAGATATATGATCGTAACGGTAAAGTACTAGCAGAAGATGTAGAAAGATATAAACTTGTTGCTGTTGTAGATAAAAAGGCAAGTGCCAATTCTAAGAAACCAAGGCATGTAGTTGATAAAAAAGAAACAGCTAAGAAATTGTCTACAGTCATTGATATGAAACCAGAAGAAATTGAAAAAAGACTTAGTCAAAAGAAAGTTTTTCAAATCGAGTTCGGTCGTAAAGGTACAAATTTAACATATCAGGATAAATTAAAAATAGAAAAAATGAAATTACCTGGTATTTCTTTACTGCCAGAAACAGAGAGATTTTATCCGAATGGCAACTTTGCATCTCACTTAATTGGAATGGCTCAAAAGAATCCGGATACTGGTGAACTTAAAGGTGCACTTGGTGTTGAAAAGATTTTTGATAGTTACTTAAGTGGTTCAAAAGGTTCATTAAGATATATTCATGATATTTGGGGTTATATCGCACCAAATACTAAGAAGGAGAAACAACCAAAACGTGGCGACGACGTTCATTTAACAATTGATTCGAATATACAAGTGTTTGTTGAAGAAGCGCTTGATAATATGGTTGAAAGATATCGTCCAAAAGATTTATTTGCAGTTGTTATGGATGCTAAGACTGGTGAGATACTAGCATATAGTCAACGACCAACTTTTAACCCAGAAACTGGTAAAGACTTTGGTAAAAAATGGGCTAATGACTTATATCAAAACACATATGAACCTGGGTCAACATTTAAATCGTTTGGATTAGCTGCTGCTATTCAAGAAGGCGCATTTGATCCAAATAAAAAATATAAATCAGGCCATAGAGACATAATGGGGTCTCGTATATCTGACTGGAATAGAGTTGGTTGGGGAGAAATCCCAATGTCACTAGGATTCACTTATTCATCAAATACTTTAATGATGCATTTACAAGATTTAGTTGGTGCAGACAAAATGAAATCATGGTATGAACGTTTTGGTTTTGGAAAATCAACTAAAGGTATGTTTGATGGTGAAGCGCCAGGACAAATTGGTTGGAGCAATGAATTACAACAAAAAACATCATCATTTGGACAATCAACAACTGTAACACCAGCTCAAATGTTGCAAGCTCAATCTGCATTCTTTAATAATGGTAATATGTTAAAACCATGGTTTGTGAACAGCGTTGAAAATCCAGTTAGCAAAAAGCAATTTTATAAAGGTGAAAAACAATTCGCTGGTAAACCAATTACGAAAGATACTGCTGAAAAAGTAGAAAAACAATTAGACCTGGTTGTTAATAGTAAGAAAAGTCATGCTGCAAACTATCGTATCGAAGGTTATGATATTGAAGGTAAGACTGGTACAGCTCAAGTAGCTGCTCCAAATGGTGGCGGTTATGTTAAAGGTCCAAACCCATACTTTGTAAGCTTTATGGGTGATGCGCCTAAGAAGAACCCTAAAGTAATAGTATATGCTGGTATGAGTTTAGCTCAGAAAAATGATCAAGAAGCTTATGAATTAGGTGTTAGTAAGGCTTTTAAACCTATCATGGAAAATACTTTAAAATATTTAAATGTAGGTAAATCTAAAGACGATACTTCTAATGCAGAGTTTAGTAAAGTACCTGATGTTGAGGGGCAAGAAAAACAAAAAGCTATTGATAGTGTGAGTGCAAAATCATTAGAACCCGTTACAATCGGTTCGGGATCACAAATTAAAGCACAATCAGTAAAAGCAGGAAATAAAGTGTTACCACATAGCAAAGTGTTGCTATTAACTGATGGTGACGTGACAATGCCTGATATGACAGGTTGGACTAAGGAAGATGTTATTGCCTTTGAAAACTTAACGAATATTAAAGTGAATTTAAAAGGTAGTGGCTTCGTATCTCACCAGTCAATCACAAAAGGTCAAAAACTCACTGAAAAAGACAAAATAGACGTAGAATTTTCATCAGAGAATGTAGACAGCAATTCAACTAATAATTCTGATTCGAAATCAGATGATACAAATAAATCTGACAGTAAATCTGACAAAGATAAGTCGGAATAAGGTAAATTGCGGCATTAAATAAGGATAACTTGTCACTATTAAATTGTGATTAAGCAATTGTTAGGCAAGCATAAACATCTTCATTTAATCTTTATTATTTAGCGTTGATAGAGAATTTTAGGGTAGACGAGGTCAGGTTAACTTGTTTGTTATAAACAAACTTTTTATACTGGCCTCTTATACCGTGATGAAATAAATATTTAAAAAATGATAACAACTTTGTTTATTAAATTGAAAAATTGATAATATATTAATGATTAAAAAAGTTTGGATTAAGAAGAGGAGATAATTATGATTTTTGTATATGCGTTTTTAGCGCTAGTCATCACTTTTGTTTTAGTACCTGTATTAATACCTACATTAAAAAGGATGAAATTCGGACAGAGTATCCGTGAAGAAGGTCCACAAAGCCACATGAAAAAAACTGGAACACCAACAATGGGTGGTCTAACATTTTTATTAAGTATTGTGATAACATCATTGATTGCAATTATTTTTGTTAATGATTCAAATCCGATTTTATTATTGTTATTTGTGACAATTGGATTTGGGTTAATTGGTTTCATTGATGATTACATCATAGTTGTTAAAAAAAATAACCAAGGTTTAACAAGTAAACAGAAATTTTTAGCGCAAATTGGAATAGCAATTATTTTCTTTGTTTTAAGTAATGTATTTCATTTGGTGAATTTTTCAACAAACATACATATTCCATTTACAAACATAGCAATTCCATTATCCTTTGCCTATGTTATCTTTATTGTATTTTGGCAAGTTGGATTTTCTAATGCAGTAAATTTAACAGATGGATTAGACGGATTGGCTACTGGTTTATCAATTATTGGTTTTACAATGTATGCAATTATGAGCTTTGTATTAGGTGAGACGGCAATTGGTATTTTCTGTATTATTATGTTGTTTGCACTTTTAGGGTTTTTACCATATAACATTAACCCGGCAAAAGTGTTTATGGGCGATACGGGGAGCTTAGCACTAGGCGGTATATTCGCAACAATTTCAATCATGTTAAATCAAGAGTTATCATTAATTTTTATAGGACTTGTATTTGTGATTGAAACTTTATCAGTAATGTTACAAGTAGCTAGCTTTAAGCTTACTGGAAAACGTATATTTAAAATGAGCCCGATTCATCATCATTTTGAGTTGATTGGTTGGAGTGAATGGAAAGTTGTTACAGTATTTTGGACTGTAGGTTTAATTTCAGGTTTAATCGGATTATGGATTGGAGTGCATTAATATGCTCAATTATACTGGCTTGGAAAATGAAAATGTATTAGTAGTAGGACTTGCAAAAAGTGGATATGAGGCAGCTAAATTATTAAGCAAGTTGGGTGCGAATGTAACGGTAAATGATGGTAAAGATTTGACGCAAGATGCGCACGCCAAAGATTTAGAATCAATGGGGATTAAAGTTGTTAGTGGTAGACATCCATTATCATTACTAGACAATGATCCAATTGTCGTTAAAAATCCTGGTATACCTTATACTGTGTCTATTATTGATGAAGCTGTGAAAAGGAATTTGAAAATATTAACTGAAGTAGAATTGAGTTATTTAATTTCAGAAGCACCAATCATAGCAGTGACAGGGACTAATGGAAAAACAACAGTCACATCTCTTATTGGTGATATGTTTAAAAAAAGTCGCTTAACAGGTAGACTTTCAGGAAATATTGGATATGTGGCATCAAAAGTTGCGCAAGAAGTAAAGCCGTCTGACTATTTAATTACTGAACTGTCATCATTTCAATTACTAGGTATTGAAAAATATAGACCACATATCGCCATTATCACTAATATTTATTCAGCGCATTTAGATTACCATGAGAACTTGGAAAATTATCAAAATGCTAAAAAGCAAATTTATAAAAATCAAACTAAAGATGATTATTTAATTTGTAATTATCATCAAAGACAAGTAATAGAATCAGAAGAATTAAAAGCTAAAACGTTATATTTTTCAACACAACAAGAAGTTGATGGTATTTATATAAAAGATGGCTTTATCGTATATAAAGGGATTCGAATCATCAACACAGAAGATTTAGTATTACCAGGAGAACATAACTTAGAAAATATTCTAGCTGCTGTACTTGCTTGTATTTTAGCAGGGGTGCCGATTAAAGCAATTATTGATAGTTTAACTACTTTTTCAGGAATTGAACATCGATTACAGTACATTGGTACTAACAGAACAAATAAGTATTACAATGACTCGAAAGCTACTAATACACTTGCAACACAATTTGCTTTGAACTCTTTTAATCAACCAATCATTTGGTTATGTGGTGGATTAGATAGAGGTAATGAATTTGATGAACTTATTCCTTACATGGAAAATGTTCGCGTAATGGTTGTATTCGGACAAACAAAAGACAAGTTTGCTAAACTAGGTAATAGTCAAGGGAAATCGGTCATTGAAGCAAACAACGTCGAAGATGCTGTTGATAAAGTACAAGATATTATTGAACCGAATGATGTAGTTCTGTTATCTCCAGCTTGTGCAAGTTGGGATCAATATAGTACTTTTGAAGAGCGTGGAGAGAAATTTATTGAAAGATTCCGTGCCCATTTGCCATCTTATTAAAGGGTGTGAGTATTGATGGATGATAAAACGAAGAATGATCAGCAAGAGCCAAATGAAGATAAAGATGAATTAGAACTATTTACTAGAAATACATCTAAGAAAAGAAGACAACGAAAAAGGTCTGAAGCTACACGATTATTTGATCAAAATGAGTCAGATAAATCGCAACAAGCAGAGTTTGACGAAGACATATATTTAATCAATAAAGATTTTAAAAAAGATAAGGAAGATCATGACGATCTTACTAATCATAACGGTGACAGTGATGCTGATTATGATAGGAGTTTAAACTCAGCTAATCAAGTTTATAACCCGAATCAAGAAGATGAACATTTAAGTGATTCTGATAAATTTGGAGTTGCCTCTTCCGACGAATACTCAAACGATGAAAATCAACAAAGTGATGACGTTACTTCGGAAGGTAAAGTTGATGCTAATGACTCAATAGATGACAAGACGAAACGTAAGAGTAAAGTTACTCAATTAAAACCTTTAACACTTGAGGAAAAACGGAAGTTAAGACGAAAAAGACAGAAGAGAATTCAGTATAGCATTATAACTATTTTAGTATTATTAATTGCTGTTATTTTAATTTATATGTTTTCACCACTTAGTAAAATTGCGCATGTAAATATAAATGGTAATAATCATGTTAGCACTTCGAAAATTAATAAAATTTTAGACGTAAAAAGTGATTCAAGGATGTATACATTTAGTAAGAAAAATGCAATCAATGATCTTGAGGAAGACCCTTTAATTAAAAGTGTTGATATACACAAGAAATTGCCAAATACGTTAAATGTAGATATAACAGAAAATGAAATTATCGCTTTAGTAAAATATAAAGGTAAATATTTACCTTTATTAGAAAACGGGAAATTGCTTAAAGGTTCAAATGATGTCAAAATCAATGATGCACCTGTAATGGATGGTTTTAGTGGAACAAAAGAAGATGATATGATTAAAGCGTTGTCTGATATGAAACCAGAAGTAAGACGATATATTGCAGAGGTTAGCTATGCACCAAGTAAAAATAAGCAAAGTAGAATAGAGCTGTACACAACAGATGGTCTTCAAGTCGTCGGTGACATTTCAACGATTGCTGATAAAATGAAATATTATCCACAAATGTCACAATCGTTATCTAGAGATAGTTCTGGTAAATTAAAAACACGCGGTTACATAGATTTATCTGTGGGCGCATCATTCATTCCTTATCGTGGTAACACATCAAATCAATCAGAAAGCGATAAAAATGTGACTAAATCATCTCAAGAAGAAAATCAAGCAAAAGAAGAATTACAAAGCGTTTTAAACAAAATTAACAATCAATCAAGTAAGAATAATTAAAAAATTTTGATATTGTCTATGTTTATAGTTCACAAGCCATTCAACGTATTGTAAACTAAAGATAGTGTATTTTTTAATAGTAATTTGTCAGGAGGTGCCTATCTATGGAAGAACATTACTACGTAAGTATTGATATTGGATCATCAAGCGTAAAAACAATAGTAGGCGAGAAATTTCACAATGGTATAAATGTGATAGGTACAGGACAAACCTACACGAGCGGTATAAAAAATGGTTTAATTGATGATTTTGATATTGCGCGTCAAGCAATCAAAGACACAATTAAAAAGGCATCAATCGCTTCGGGTGTAGATATTAAAGAAGTTTTCCTGAAGTTACCTATCATTGGAACGGAAGTTTATGATGAATCAAATGAAATCGACTTTTATGAGGATACAGAAATCAACGGTTCACATATCGAAAAAGTTTTAGAAGGTATTAGAGAAAAGAATGATGTGCAAGAAACAGAAGTAATAAATGTGTTCCCTATACGTTTTATAGTCGATAAAGAAAATGAGGTTTCAGACCCTAAAGAATTAATTGCCAGACATTCATTAAAGGTTGAAGCAGGCGTAATTGCTATTCAAAAATCAATTTTAATTAATATGATTAAATGTGTTGAAGCTTGTGGTGTAGATGTATTAGATGTTTATTCTGATGCTTATAACTATGGTTCAATCCTAACAGCTACTGAAAAAGAGTTGGGTGCATGTGTAATTGACATTGGTGAAGATGTTACGCAAGTTGCTTTTTATGAACGTGGTGAATTAGTTGATGCTGATTCGATTGAAATGGCTGGACGCGATATTACAGATGATATTGCACAAGGTTTAAATACATCTTATGAAACAGCTGAAAAGGTTAAACATCAATACGGTCATGCATTTTATGATTCTGCTTCAGATCAAGATATATTTACTGTTGAACAGGTTGATAGTGATGAAACAGTGCAGTATACTCAAAAAGACTTAAGTGACTTTATTGAAGCACGTGTTGAAGAAATATTCTTTGAAGTTTTTGATGTTTTACAAGAATTAGGATTAACTAAAGTAAATGGTGGATTTATTGTTACTGGTGGGTCAGCAAATTTACTTGGCGTAAAAGAATTATTATCTGATATGGTGAGTGAAAAAGTTAGAATTCATACACCATCTCAAATGGGAATTAGAAAACCTGAATTTTCTTCAGCAATTTCTACAATTTCTAGTAGTATCGCTTTTGATGAGTTATTAGATTATGTTACAATTAATTATCATGATAATGAAGAAACTGAAGAAGATGTTATTGATGTGAAAGACAAAGATAACGAATCTAAATTAGGCGGATTTGATTGGTTTAAACGTAAAACGAACAAAAAAGATACTCATGAAAATGAAGTAGAAACAACAGATGAAGAAATTTATCAATCAGAAGATAATCATCAGGAACATAAACAGAATCATGAACATGTTCAAGACAAAGATAAAGAAGAAAGTAAATTCAAAAAACTAATGAAATCTCTATTTGAATGATTATTGGCCAATAAAACTAGGAGGAAATTTAAATGTTAGAATTTGAACAAGGATTTAATCATTTAGCGACTTTAAAGGTCATTGGTGTAGGTGGTGGCGGTAATAACGCTGTAAACCGAATGATTGACCACGGAATGAATAATGTTGAATTTATCGCTATCAACACAGACGGTCAAGCTTTAAACTTATCTAAAGCTGAATCAAAAATCCAAATCGGTGAGAAATTAACACGTGGTTTAGGTGCAGGTGCTAATCCTGAAATTGGTAAAAAAGCTGCTGAAGAATCTCGCGAGCAAATTGAAGATGCAATTCAAGGTGCAGATATGGTATTCGTTACTTCTGGTATGGGTGGCGGAACTGGTACTGGTGCGGCACCAGTTGTAGCTAAAATTGCAAAAGAGATGGGTGCATTAACAGTAGGTGTTGTAACTCGCCCGTTCAGCTTTGAAGGACGTAAACGTCAAACTCAAGCTGCTGCTGGAGTAGAAGCTATGAAAGCTGCTGTAGATACATTAATCGTAATTCCAAACGACCGTTTATTAGACATCGTTGACAAATCTACACCTATGATGGAAGCATTTAAAGAGGCTGACAATGTGTTACGCCAAGGTGTACAAGGTATTTCAGATTTAATCGCTGTTTCTGGTGAAGTTAACTTAGACTTTGCAGATGTTAAGACAATCATGTCAAACCAAGGCTCAGCATTAATGGGTATCGGTGTATCATCTGGTGAAAACAGAGCAGTAGAAGCTGCTAAAAAAGCAATTTCTTCTCCATTACTTGAAACATCTATCGTTGGTGCGCAAGGTGTGCTTATGAACATTACTGGTGGCGAATCATTGTCATTATTCGAAGCACAAGAAGCTGCTGACATCGTTCAAGACGCTGCTGATGAAGATGTAAACATGATCTTCGGTACAGTAATCAATCCTGAATTACAAGATGAAATTGTAGTTACAGTTATCGCAACTGGCTTTGATGACAAACCAACTTCACATAGTCGTAAATCAGGTAGCACAGGATTTGGAACTAGCGTAAGCAGTTCAAGTGCTTCTACTTCTAAAGAAGATTCATTTACTTCAAATTCTTCAAATGCGCAAGCGTCTGAAAGTGTAAGTGAAAGATCACATACAACTAAAGAAGATGATATTCCTAGCTTCATTAGAAATAGAGAAGAAAGACGTTCAAGAAGAACTAGACGTTAATTGATATATATACACAAAATAATTCAACACAAATCATCAGATAAGTTATCTGATGATTTTTTTACTACATTTAAAAAATCATGATGTGTTATGTAAGAAGTTCATTGTACCTTTTAAAATTAGTTTGAAATTCCAATGTAACGATGAAATATTATTTGCACAACATTTTAATTTTAAACATAAATGTTATATTATATAATTATTAAACTTTACGCAGTTATACGAAGATAATTTTATGAAATGATGGTGACAATCGATTGAATGATAAATTTAAAAAACAACCGCATCATTTAATATTTGAAGATTTATTGCAAGAAGGTATTACATTGGGTATTACAACAAGAAATAATGGATTAAGTAATTATCCGGAAAATGCGTTTAATATGGCGCGTTATATTGATGACAGTTCTAACAATATTACACAGCATCAAATTCAACTAGCCGAAGAAATTGGATTTGATAGAGCTGAATGGGTATTTCCAATACAAACCCATGAAAATAAAGTTGCACACATAACTAAAGATGATCGAGGAACGAACATTGAGAAGTTAACCAATCAGCTTCATGGTGTAGATGCAATGTTTACTTATGATGACAATGTATTATTAACTATGTGTTATGCAGATTGTGTTCCAGTATATTTTTATAGTCCGAAACATCATTTTATAGCATTAGCACATGCGGGTTGGCGTGGCACATATACCAAAATTGTAAAAGAAGTACTTGATCAAGTAGATTTTGACTTGGAAGATTTACATGTAGTTATAGGTCCAGCTACTTCTTCGAGTTATGAAATCAATGATGATATTAAAAATAAATTTAAAACACTACCAATCAATAGTTCAAAGTATATTGAAACAAGAGGACAAGACCGTCATGGTATCGATTTAAAAAAAGCAAATGCAGAATTATTAACTTATTATGGTGTTCCTAATGAAAATATTTACACAACAGCTTATGCTACATCAGAGCATTTAAACTTATTTTTCTCGTATAGAGTGGAAAAAGGACAAACTGGACGCATGTTAGCATTTATTGGACAACTGAAGCAATAAGGAGGAAATTGGCTTGCGTGTAGAAGAAAACTTACAACAAATTGCAACACAAATTAATGACAAAATTGAAAAAAATAATTTTTCAACAAAACCAAACGTGATTGCAGTCACAAAATATGTTACAATAGAGCGAGCTAAAGAAGCATATGAGGCTGGAATAAGACACTTTGGAGAGAATAGATTGGAAGGCTTTTTTCAAAAGAAAGAGTCTCTACCAAAAGATGCAGTAATTCATTTTATTGGATCATTGCAATCTCGAAAAGTTAAAGATGTCATAAATGACGTTGACTATTTTCATGCTTTAGATCGATTGAGCTTAGCCAAAGAAATTAATAAACGTGCAGAACATAAAATTAGATGTTTCTTGCAAGTGAACGTTTCAGGAGAAGTTTCTAAACATGGTATTGCTTTAGAAGATGTAGATCAGTTTATTCATGATCTTAAAGAATATGACAAAATTGAAATTGTAGGTTTAATGACGATGGCTCCATTGACAGACGATGGTGCATATATTAAATCGTTATTTAAGAATTTACGCTTAAAAAAAGAACAAATACAACGACTCAATTTAGATTATGCACCTTGCAATGAATTATCAATGGGAATGAGTAATGATTACCTTATTGCAGTTGAAGAAGGTGCCACGTTTGTTAGAATTGGGACTAAACTTGTAGGAGAAGAGGAGTGAGCCACTTGGCTTTAAAAGATTTATTTAGTGGATTTTTTGTAATAGATGATGAAGAGGAAGTAGAAGTACCTGAAAAACAACAACAGGTAAATGAAGCGCCACCAAAAGAGCAGTCACAGCAAACAACAAAACAAAACGCAATCAAATCAGTCCCTCAAAAATCTGCATCAAGATATACAACAACGTCAGAAGAAAGGAATTCTCGTATGCCTAATTATTCAAAAAATAATTCACGTAATGTTGTAACTATGAACAATGCTACACCAAACAATGCATCTCAAGAAAGCTCAAAAATGTGTTTATTCGAACCACGTGTATTTTCAGACACACAAGATATTGCTGATGAACTTAAAAATCGTCGTGCAACACTTGTAAATCTACAACGCATTGATAAAGTGTCAGCGAAAAGAATTATTGACTTTTTAAGTGGTACAGTATATGCGATTGGTGGAGATATCCAACGTGTAGGTACTGATATTTTCTTATGTACACCTGATAATGTGGAAGTAGCTGGAAGCATTACAGACCATATTGAAAATATGGAACATTCATTCGACTAAGGAGTTAACATATGGATATTAATGTGCTAGCTACAATATTTAAATTTATCCTTTTTGTTGTCGAAATCTACTATTTCGGCATGATTATTTATTTCTTTACATCTTGGGTTCCAAGTATTAGAGAAACAAAGGTTGGATATTTTTTAGCGAAGATATATGAGCCTTTTTTACAACCATTTAGAAAAATAATTCCACCTATTGGAATTATCGATATATCATCAATCGCAGCAATTATCGTTTTAGTATTATTCCAAAGAGGATTACTACAAATTTTTAATTGGATTTTAATACAATTACAATAGATTATGCGAGATAACGAGGCAAGGGTATTTCATACTTAAGCCTCGTTTTTGATATGTGTTTTTGTAATATTTAGTACAATTTACGATATTGAACAAATTTATTTAAGGTAGTGATTAACATAGATATTTATCAACACTTTAGACAGGAAGAATATGAGTTAATTGACTTATTGACGGATAAATGTGCACAAGCAGAGCAACATTACGCGCCAGTTTTAACTCATTTTTTAGATCCAAGAGGTCAATACATATTAGAAGTAATATGTGGCAGCTATGATGATTTGAAAGTTTCATTTAATGGTGGTCCTTTTGCCGAAAGAAAAAGAGCGATTATTTCACCGAGTTATTTTGAACCGAAAGAAAGTGACTTTGAGTTATCATTAATTGAAATCAATTATCCTGAAAAATTTGTAACTTTAAAGCATCAACATATTTTAGGAACTTTGATGTCGTTAGGTATTGAACGTGAACAAGTGGGAGATATTATTGTAGGTGAAGGCATTCAATTTGTTTTGACAAGTAGATTGGAATCATTTATTATGTTAGAATTACAACGTATTAAAGGCGCATCAGTTAAACTTAATACTATTCCATTAACAGATATGATACAATCTAATGAGAATTGGAAAATTGAAAGTGCGACAGTTAGCTCTTTACGATTAGACGTTGTTATTAAAGAGATGATACGTAAATCACGTACGATTGCTAAACAGTTAATCGATAAAAAGCGTGTTAAAGTGAATCATACTATTGTAGATTCAGCAGATTTTCAATTACAAGCAAATGATTTAATATCCATCCAAGGGTTTGGTAGAGCACACATTACTGACTTAGGTGGTAAAACTAAAAAAGATAAAACGCACATTACCTATAGAACATTATTCAAATAGTAATGATTTAAGGAGGATAACAAATGCCTTTTACACCAAATGAAATTAAGAATAAAGAGTTTACACGTGTAAAGAACGGTCTAGAGCCAACTGAAGTTGCTAACTTTTTAGAGCAACTAAGCACAGAAATTGAACGTCTTAAAGAAGATAAAAAACAACTTGAAAAAGTAGTCGAAGAGAGAGATACTAATATTAAGTCTTATCAAGAGGTGCATCAATCTGTAAGTGATGCTTTAGTGCAGGCTCAAAAAGCTGGCGAAGAAACAAAGCAAGCTGCAGAAAAACAAGCTGAAGCAATTATTGCTAGAGCACAAACTCAAGCTGATCAAATGGTTGGAGATGCTGTTGAAAAAGCACGTCGTTTAGCTTTCCAAACTGAAGATATGAAACGCCAGTCTAAAGTATTTAGATCACGTTTCCGTATGCTAGTAGAAGCACAATTAGACTTATTAAAGAATGAAGACTGGGATTATTTATTGAATTATGATTTAGATGCAGAACAAGTGACACTTGAAAACATCCATCATTTACATGAAAATGATTTGAAACCGGATGAAGCGGCAGCAGCAAATGCACAAAATAGTGAAACAAGTTCTTCAGAAAATAATTCACTAGCAAATACGAATGATTCAGAATCAACAAAATAATAATTAACTAAAGACAGACACGTAATATACATTTAACTTTTCACAGCGAATTAGGTAACGGTGAGAGCCTAGTAAAAGCATGTATGTTATATCACTGACTTTTTAATATTTAAATATTGTAATGAGAGAACTCTAAGTTGAGTTAATAAGGGTGGTACCGCGAGACAATCGTCCCTTTTAATTTAACTTAGAGTTTTTTAATTTTTTAAGGAGTGAACAAAATGGATTACAAAGAAACGTTATTAATGCCTAAAACAGATTTCCCAATGCGAGGTGGTTTACCTAATAAAGAACCACAAATCCAAGAAAAATGGGATGCAGAAGATCAATACCACAAAGCGTTAGAAAAAAATAAAGGTAATGAAACATTTATTTTACATGATGGACCTCCATACGCGAATGGTAACTTGCATATGGGACATGCCTTGAACAAAATTTTAAAAGACTTTATTGTACGTTACAAAACTATGCAAGGATTTTACGCGCCTTATGTGCCAGGTTGGGATACACATGGTTTACCAATTGAACAAGCTTTAACGAAAAAGGGTGTTGACCGCAAAAAGATGTCAACAGCTGAGTTCCGTGAAAAATGTAAGGAGTTTGCTTTAGAGCAAATTGAATTACAGAAAAAAGACTTCAGACGTTTAGGTGTTCGTGGTGACTTTAATGATCCATATATTACATTAAAGCCTGAATATGAAGCTGCACAAATTCGTATTTTCGGTGAGATGGCTGATAAAGGCTTAATTTATAAAGGTAAAAAGCCAGTATACTGGTCTCCATCTAGTGAGTCTTCATTAGCAGAAGCTGAAATTGAATATCATGATAAACGCTCTGCATCAATCTATGTTGCGTTTGATGTAAAAGATGACAAAGGTATCGTTGACTCAGATGCTAAATTCATTATTTGGACGACAACACCTTGGACTATTCCATCAAATGTTGCTATCACTGTACATCCGGAATTAAAATACGGTCAATATAATGTTGATGGTCAAAAATACATCGTTGCAGAAGCATTGTCTGATGCCGTAGCAGAAGCGTTAGGCTGGGATAAAGATTCAATCAAATTAGAGAAAGAATTTTCAGGAAAAGAATTAGAGTATGTTGTAGCACAACATCCATTCTTAGATAGAGAATCATTAGTAATTAATGGTGAACATGTTACTACAGATGCCGGTACAGGTTGTGTACACACAGCACCAGGACACGGGGAAGATGACTATATTGTAGGTCAAAAATATGAATTGCCTGTTATTAGTCCAATTGATGATAAAGGTGTCTTCACTGAAGAAGGTGGCCAATTTGAAGGTATGTTTTATGATAAAGCAAATAAAGCCGTTACGGATTTATTAACTGAAAAAGGTGCTTTATTAAAATTAGACTTTATTACACATAGCTACCCTCATGACTGGAGAACGAAAAAGCCGGTTATTTTCCGTGCAACACCACAATGGTTTGCATCAATTAGTAAAGTTAGAAAAGATATTTTAGATGCAATCGAAAGCACAAACTTCAAAGTAAATTGGGGTAAAACACGTATTTATAATATGGTACGTGACCGTGGTGAATGGGTGATTTCACGTCAACGTGTTTGGGGCGTACCTTTACCAGTATTCTATGCTGAAAATGGCGATATTATCATGACAAAAGAAACAGTGAATCATGTAGCTGATTTGTTTGCTGAACACGGTTCAAATATTTGGTTTGAAAGAGAAGCGAAAGACTTGCTACCTGAAGGGTTTACACATCCTGGTAGTCCTAATGGTACGTTTACAAAAGAAACAGATATTATGGATGTTTGGTTCGATTCAGGCTCATCACATCGTGGTGTATTAGAAACGAGACCTGAATTAAGATTCCCGGCAGATATGTATCTTGAAGGTAGTGACCAATATCGTGGTTGGTTTAACTCATCAATTACAACTGCTGTTGCTACGAGAGGCGTTTCTCCTTATAAATTCTTGCTTTCACATGGGTTTGTTATGGATGGAGAAGGTAAGAAAATGAGTAAATCTTTAGGAAATGTTATTGTTCCTGACCAAGTCGTTAAACAAAAAGGTGCAGATATTGCCAGACTTTGGGTAAGTAGTACTGACTATTTAGCTGACGTTAGAATTTCTGATGATATTTTAAAACAAACATCTGATGTTTATCGTAAAATAAGAAATACACTAAGATTTATGTTAGGTAATATCAATGATTTCAACCCTGAAACTGATAGTGTTCCAGAGTCTGAATTATTAGAAGTTGATCGCTACTTGTTAAATCGTTTACGCGAGTTCACTGCAAGTACGATTAACAACTATGAAAACTTTGACTATTTAAACATTTATCAAGAAGTACAAAACTTCATCAATGTTGAGTTAAGTAACTTCTACTTAGATTATGGTAAAGATATTTTATATATCGAACAACGAGATTCTCACATTCGTCGTAGTATGCAAACTGTGTTATACCAAATTTTAGTAGATATGACGAAGTTGTTGGCACCTATTTTAGTGCATACAGCTGAAGAAGTTTGGTCACATACACCGCATGTAAAAGAAGAAAGTGTCCACTTAGCTGACATGCCTAAAGTTGTCGAAGTTGATCAAGCGTTATTAGATAAATGGCGTACATTTATGAATTTACGTGATGATGTAAACCGTGCGTTAGAAACTGCACGTAATGAAAAAGTTATTGGTAAATCATTAGAAGCTAAAGTTACGATTGCAAGCAACGATAAATTTAATGCATCAGAATTCTTAACTTCATTTGATGCATTACATCAATTATTTATCGTGTCACAAGTCAAAGTTGTTGATAAGTTAGATCAAGCAACAAACTACGAGCATGGCGACATTGTTATTGAACATGCAGATGGTGAAAAATGTGAAAGATGTTGGAACTATTCAGAGGACCTTGGTGCTGTTGGAGAATTAACGCATCTATGTCCACGTTGTCAAGAAGTAGTAAAGTCACTTGTATAAATTAAAATGACTGATTAATTCGTTAGCATAATATAAATTAAAACTCTCTTCATTAATATGTTGCAGTTTTTGTTGACATGTTGAAGAGAGTTTTTTGATTGCATTCAAATTTATATAATATTGCTTAGTCGCATTTTAATAGAATATCAAGCTATCAGAGTAGAGATATATTGAATTGCGTCGATTTAAAATGCTTAATGGTTGCTATTCGTATCTTTGTTAGCGATAATATTTTAAATATAAGGCATTAAAAAGATTGATTTTGATAGGAGAAAGTATAATGTATCATAACTATAATGCGCACTTTGTAAATGGCATTACTTTAAATGTTAAAGACAAAAAAGAACTAAAACCATTTTATGAAGATGTACTCGGATTGAATATTATCAATGAAACATTGACGTCGATACAATATGAAGTTGGGCAATCCAATCATGTGATAACATTAGTTGAAGTGCAAGATGGACGTGAACCTTTAATGTCAGAAGCTGGTTTATTTCATATAGCAATTAAACTTCCTAAAATTGGCGACTTAGCCGATTTATTAATACATTTAAGCGAATATGATATTTCGGTTAATGGGGGAATTCAACCTGCTTCGTTATCATTATTCTTCGAAGACCCTGAAGGAAATGGTTTTAAATTTTACGTGGATAAAGATGAGGAACAATGGATTAGGGAAAATGAGTTGGTAAAAGTAGACATTAGACCGCTAAATGTTCCGAGGTTAGTTAGTCACGCTACAAAATCATTATGGCTAGGAATTCCTGATGAGGCAATTATTGGAGCATTACATATAAAAACAATCCACATTACAGAAGTTAAAGATTATTATCTCAATTATTTTGGTTTGAAAGAATCAGCAATTATGGATGATTATTCGTTATTTTTAGCATCTAATGGATATTATCAACATTTAGCTATGAACGATTGGGTCTCTGCAACTAAACGTATTGAAAATTTTGATACATATGGTTTAGCAATCGTAGATTTTCATTACCCAGAAACAACACATTTAAATTTGCAAGGTCCAGATGGCATTTACTATCGTTTTAATCAAATAGAAGTCATCGATTAGTGAATGCAGTTATAAATAGACTAACTGTTTATTAAAGTTAAAAATGAGATGTATCATTGTAATAAAGAAGTCACAGTGAATTTTATTTTATTGAGATAGAATTCACTGTTTTTATTGAATTTTTAATTAGTGATTTAAAAATATTTATCAAATCAAGACACATATCTACTGAAATTGAACGATTATAAATTTATAGATTTATGAGAATTGAATTGATATCATTTTTTTATTGTAATATGCTTACTTTTTTTATTAGCATGTGTAGGCTATAATATAAAGAGTTGTCTTATGGACGATTGATTGGAGGAACGAGAATGAACAAAAAATATTTTATTGGCACTTCCATTTTAATAGCATTATTTGTCATAATATTTGACCAAGTTACCAAGTATATTGTTGCTACAAGTATGAAAATAGGAGATTCATTTGAAGTTATACCGAATTTTTTAAATATTACATCACATCGAAATAATGGTGCGGCATGGGGAATATTGAGTGGTAAAATGATGTTTTTCTACATTATTACTATTATTATTTTAATCGCGCTAGTATATTTTTATATCAAAGATGCTCAATATCATTTGTTTATGCAAATTGCAATTAGTTTACTTTTTGCTGGTGCATTAGGGAATTTTATCGATAGAGTATTAACAGGTGAAGTTGTAGACTTTATAGATACAAATATTTTTGGTTATGATTTTCCAATTTTTAATATCGCTGATTCTAGTTTGACGATAGGTGTTGTATTAATAATTATTGCACTACTAAAAGATACTTCCAATAAAAAGGAGAAGGAGGTTAAATAATGGAAACATTTGAATTTAACATTACAGAAAAAGAACAGACTGGTATGCGTATTGATAAACTATTACCGGAATTAAATAGTGATTGGTCACGTAATCAAATACAAGACTGGATTAAAGCAGGGTTAGTTGTAGCTAATGATAAAGTTGTAAAATCTAATTATAAAGTAAAGCTAAATGATCGAATTGTTGTCACTGAAAAAGAAATTGTAGAAGCTGACATTCTGCCTGAAAATTTAAATTTAGATATTTATTATGAAGATGATGACGTTGCTGTAGTTTATAAACCAAAAGGTATGGTAGTTCACCCATCACCGGGTCATTATACTAATACTTTAGTAAATGGTTTAATGTACCAAATTAAAAACTTATCTGGCATCAATGGTGAGATACGTCCAGGTATTGTACACCGTATTGATATGGATACTTCAGGTTTATTGATGGTTGCTAAAAATGACATTGCACATCGTGGTCTAGTAGAGCAATTAATGGACAAATCGGTTAAAAGAAAATATATTGCTTTAGTTCATGGTAATATTCCGCATGATTACGGAACAATCGATGCGCCAATTGGTAGAAATAAAAATGACCGTCAATCAATGGCAGTTGTTGATGATGGTAAAGAAGCAGTGACGCATTTTAACGTGTTAGAGCATTTTAAAGATTATACTTTAGTTGAATGTCAACTTGAAACCGGACGTACACACCAAATCCGTGTTCATATGAAATATATTGGATTCCCTTTAGTAGGTGATCCAAAGTACGGTCCGAAGAAGACTTTAGATATTGGCGGACAAGCATTACATGCTGGACTGATTGGATTTACACATCCTGTAACAGGAGAATATATTGAAAAGCAAGCTGATTTGCCACAAGATTTTGAAGATTTATTAGAGACAATACGAAAAAGAGATGCATAATTTTAAAGTTTAATAATAACTATAACTATATTATGTAAACCTTAAAAGTTAGTTAATTTTTCTCTTTCAAAATGAAATGAGTGTCTCTTATTTGAAAAATTTATAGCGATTAACATTTTACGTATTTCAGGTTAATTTTTTAATATAGATTGACAAAATAGCTAATTAGTATTATTCTTATAACAGTTTAAGTACAGCATAAATGAGTCTTTAAATGAGCGTCCAGAGAGACGTCAAAGACATGATATAAATAGATATATACTGAAATGAACATTACCACCTATAAATCAATAAGCGATTTAATGCAATTTGAGCGTATTATTAAAAGTTAGGTGATTGTATATACTAAACCTCATGTCGATTTAAAGACGTGAGGTTTTTTGTTTCTAAATTTTGAAAGGGTGAGAATATGTCTGAGCGTATCATTATGGATGATGCAGCAATACAACGTACAGTAACGAGAATCGCTCATGAAATTTTGGAGTATAACAAAGGTACTGACAATTTAATTCTTTTGGGTATTAAAACGAGAGGTGAATATTTAGCGAATCGTATACAAGATAAAATTCACCAAATCGAACAACAACGTATACCTACTGGCACAATTGATATTACATATTTTAGAGATGATATTGAGCATATGTCATCACAAACGTCAAAAGATGCAATTGAAATCGATACTGACATTACAAATAAAGTTGTCATAATCATTGATGATGTACTTTATACTGGTCGTACGGTTCGCGCTTCACTAGACGCTATTTTATTAAACGCTAGACCAATTAAAATTGGATTAGCCGCATTGGTTGATCGAGGACATCGAGAATTACCAATTCGAGCAGATTTTGTTGGTAAAAATATACCTACTTCTAAAGAGGAAACGGTAAGTGTCTATTTAGAAGAAATGGATCAAAGAAATGCAGTTATAATTAAATAATAACCCCTTTTAATTCAGTACGAGAGACTGAGAAAGGTGAGGGATAAAAAAGAAAGTAAGCTTTGTAATGCTTATTTATCAAGTATACCCTCATATATGACAACTACAAGACGACTTTCATATGAATGTGCGACTTGTAGAAAATTGTCACACTTTTCGTCTCTTTACATAATACTGATGTAAAGAGATTTTTTATTATCGGAGGAAATGAATATCATGCAAAATGAAGAAATGTTTGAACGAACAGTAAAGCCTGTACTTGATGTAAATGAAAAACCACAACCGGCACAATGGGCATTTTTAAGCTTACAACATTTGTTTGCAATGTTTGGTGCAACGGTGCTAGTACCATTCTTAACAGGACTACCAATATCTGCAGCATTATTAGCTTCGGGAATCGGTACATTACTTTATATCTTAATAACGAAAGCGCAAATACCGGCATATCTTGGATCGAGCTTTGCATTTATTACACCGATTATCACAGGCTTAAGTACTCATAGCTTAGGTGATATGCTAGTGGCATTATTTATGAGTGGTGTTATGTACGTAATTATCGGCGTTTTAATCAAATTAAGTGGAACAGCTTGGTTAATGAAACTATTACCACCAGTTGTAGTTGGTCCAGTTATTATGGTTATTGGTTTGAGTTTAGCGCCAACAGCTGTAAATATGGCAATGTACGAAAATCCAGGTGATATGAAAGGCTATAACATAAGCTTCTTAGTTGTTGCAATGGTTACATTACTAGTAACGATAGTAGTACAAGGATTTTTCAAAGGATTCTTATCATTAATACCAGTACTTGTAGGTATCATCGTCGGATATGTGGTAGCGATTTTTATGGGGATAGTTAAATTTGATGCTGTCATGTCAGCAAAATGGTTAGATTTCCCTCATATTTATCTGCCATTTAAAGACTATGTACCATCATTCCATTTAGGTCTTGTACTAGTTATGATTCCAATCGTTTTCGTAACGGTAAGTGAGCATATCGGTCATCAGATGGTTCTAAATAAAATAGTAGGTAGAAACTTTTTTGAAAAGCCAGGCCTTGATAAATCAATTATTGGTGACGGTGTATCTACTATGTTCGCAAGTATCATTGGTGGACCGCCGAGTACAACATACGGTGAAAACATCGGTGTTTTAGCAATTACAAGAATCTACAGTATTTATGTTATCGGTGGTGCCGCAGTAATAGCAATTATCTTGGCATTCATTGGTAAATTTACAGCACTAATATCTTCAATACCAACGCCAGTCATGGGTGGTGTGTCGATTCTACTTTTCGGAATTATTGCAGCAAGTGGTTTAAGAATGCTAGTTGAAAGTAAGGTAGACTTCGCTAATAACCGTAACTTAGTAATAGCTTCTGTAGTCTTAGTCGTAGGTATTGGAAACTTAGTATTCAACTTGAAAGAAATTGGTATCAATCTTCAAATCGAAGGAATGGCATTAGCAGCACTTACAGGAATTATTTTGAACTTAATCTTACCTAAAGAGAAAAAGCAAAACAATTAAGGTTTACAAACTAAGGAGGGCGCTTTATGAATCATTTATTATCAATGGAACATTTATCAACAGATCAAATCTACTCACTTATTCAAAAGGCTAGTCAATTTAAATCTGGTGAACGTCAATTACCAAACTTTGAAGGGAAATATGTTGCGAATTTGTTCTTTGAAAATTCAACTCGAACAAAATGTAGTTTTGAAATGGCAGAACTTAAATTAGGATTGAAAACAATTAGTTTTGAAACTTCTACGTCATCAGTTTCTAAAGGAGAATCCTTATATGATACATGTAAAACATTGGAAAGTATTGGTTGCGATTTACTAGTTATTAGACATCCATTTAATAACTACTATGAGAAATTAGAGAATATCAATATTCCAATTGCAAATGCTGGTGATGGAAGTGGACAACATCCAACACAAAGTTTACTTGACTTAATGACAATTTATGAAGAGTACGGTTATTTCGAAGGATTAAATGTATTGATATGTGGAGATATAAAAAATTCACGCGTCGCACGCAGTAACTATCATAGTTTAAAGGCATTAGGAGCAAACGTAATGTTTAATAGTCCTGATGCGTGGATTGATGATTCATTAAAAGCACCCTATGTCAATATTGACGATGTAATTGAAAAAGTAGACATCGTTATGCTACTAAGAATTCAACATGAAAGACATGGACTTGCTGAAGAGGCGAGATTCGCAGCAGACGATTATCATCAAAAGCATGGTTTAAACGAAGCACGATATAACAAATTACAAGCGCATGCAATTGTTATGCATCCAGCTCCAGTTAATAGAGGCGTAGAGATACAAACTGATTTAGTTGAAGCTTCAAAATCAAGAATTTTCAAACAAATGGAAAATGGCGTGTACTTAAGAATGGCAGTCATTGATGAATTATTAAATAAGTAAGGGGACGAAAATAATGAAATTAATTAAAAACGGTAAAGTATTACAAAATGGCGAATTAGTAAAAGCAGATATTTTAATTGATGGTAAAGTAATTAAACAAATTGCAACTGAGATAGAATCAAGCAATGATGTTGACATTATAGACGCGAAGGGCCACTTTGTATCACCTGGATTTGTTGATGTTCATGTTCATTTACGCGAACCTGGTGGTGAATATAAAGAAACAATTGAAACGGGGACAAAAGCGGCAGCAAGAGGTGGATTTACAACAGTTTGTCCAATGCCAAATACAAGACCAGTACCAGACTCTGTTGAAAATTTTGAAGCATTACAAAAACTAATTAAAGACAATGCTCAAGTACGTGTATTGCCATATGCATCGATTACAACACGCCAATTAGGTAAAGAACTCGTTGATTTCCCTGCACTTGTAAAAGAAGGTGCGTTTGCCTTCACAGATGATGGTGTTGGCGTTCAAACTGCGAGCATGATGTATGAAGGTATGATTGAAGCTGCAAAAGTGAATAAAGCAATTGTAGCGCACTGTGAAGATAATTCTTTAATCTATGGTGGTGCTATGCATGAAGGAAAACGTAGTAAAGAATTAGGTATACCAGGTATTCCAAACATTTGTGAATCCGTTCAAATTGCAAGAGACGTATTATTAGCTGAAGCTGCTGGATGTCATTACCATGTATGTCATGTATCTACAAAAGAAAGTGTCAGAGTCATTCGTGATGCTAAACGAGCTGGAATTCATGTTACAGCTGAAGTTACACCACACCATTTGTTGTTAACAGAAGATGATATACCTGGCAATAATGCGATTTATAAAATGAATCCACCATTAAGAAGTACTGAAGATAGAGATGCATTATTAGAAGGCTTACTTGATGGCACAATTGATTGTATCGCAACAGATCATGCGCCACATGCACGAGATGAAAAAGCACAACCAATGGAAAAAGCACCATTCGGTATTGTTGGTAGTGAGACAGCATTCCCATTGTTATATACGCATTTTGT
Organism: Staphylococcus argenteus; assembly: GCF_000236925.1. Classification (NCBI taxonomy): domain Bacteria; kingdom Bacillati; phylum Bacillota; class Bacilli; order Caryophanales; family Staphylococcaceae; genus Staphylococcus; species Staphylococcus argenteus. Next base: position 1,157,839 of record NC_016941.1, read on the forward strand.
AAAAAATGGTGATTGGACATTACAACAATTGGTTGATTATTTAACTATTAAGCCATGTGAAACTTTTAATCTAGATTATGGCACATTAAAAGAAAATGGTTATGCTGATTTAACAATTATTGATTTAGAAAACGAACAAGAAATTAAAGGTGAGGACTTCTTGTCAAAAGCAGACAATACACCTTTCATCGGATATAAAGTTTATGGGAATCCGATTTTAACAATGGTCGAAGGTGAAGTTAAATTTGAGGGGGAAAAATAATATGCAAAGCAAACGTTATCTAGTGTTAGAAGACGGTTCATACTACGAAGGCTACCGTTTAGGGTCTGATAACTTAACTGTAGGAGAAATTGTATTCAATACGGCAATGACAGGTTATCAAGAAACAATTTCAGATCCATCATATACAGGTCAAATCATTACATTTACGTATCCTTTAATTGGGAATTATGGAATTAATCGAGACGACTTTGAATCATTAGTACCGACATTAAACGGCATAGTAGTGAAAGAAGCAAGTGCACATCCAAGTAATTTTAGACAACAAAAGACACTTCATGACGTTTTAGAATTGCATCAAATTCCGGGTATTGCGGGTGTAGACACAAGAAGTATTACACGAAAGATTCGTCAACATGGTGTTTTAAAAGCTGGATTTACAGATCAAAAAGAAGAGATAGAAAGTCTGGTTCAACACTTACAACAAGTTGAATTACCTAAAGATGAAGTTGAGATTGTATCTACTAAAACACCATATGTTTCAACAGGTAAAGATTTAAGTGTTGTGCTTGTAGACTTTGGTAAAAAGCAAAATATCGTAAGAGAACTAAATATAAGAGGTTGTAATGTAACAGTAGTTCCTTATACAACAACAGCCGAAGAAATTTTAGCAATGGCTCCAGATGGTGTCATGTTATCTAATGGACCTGGTAACCCTGAAGTAGTAGAATGCGCCATTCCGATGATTCAAGGTATTTTAGGGAAAATTCCATTCTTTGGTATCTGCCTTGGACATCAACTATTTGCATTATCCCAAGGTGCAAGCTCATTTAAAATGAAGTTTGGTCACCGTGGCGCAAACCATCCAGTTAAAAATTTAGAAACTGGTAAAGTAGATATTACAAGTCAAAACCATGGTTATGCAATTGATAAAGATTCATTAAAAAATACAGAATTAGAAATCACACATATTGCATTAAATGATGGTACTGTAGAAGGTTTAAAACATAAAACATTACCAGCTTTTTCAGTACAATATCATCCTGAAGCAAATCCAGGACCATCTGATTCAAATTATCTATTTGATGAATTTGTTAAAATGATGACTAATTTTAAGGAAAAGGAGCGTCAAATCAATGCCTAAACGTAACGATATCGAAACAATTTTAGTAATAGGATCTGGACCAATAATTATAGGTCAAGCAGCTGAATTTGACTATGCAGGTACACAAGCTTGTCTAGCATTAAAAGAAGAAGGATACCGTGTCATATTAGTGAACTCAAATCCAGCTACTATTATGACAGACAAAGAAATTGCAGATAAAGTATACATTGAGCCATTAACGCATGACTTTATAGCGAGAATAATACGTAAAGAACAACCTGACGCTTTATTACCGACATTAGGTGGTCAAACTGGATTGAATATGGCAATTCAGTTACATGAAAGTGGCGTACTTCAAGATAATAATGTGCAATTATTAGGTACTGAATTAACATCAATTCAACAGGCAGAAGATCGTGAAATGTTTAGAACATTAATGAATGATTTAAACGTTTCAGTTCCAGAGAGTGACATTGTAAATACAGTAGAGCAAGCATTTAAATTTAAAGAACAAGTTGGATATCCATTAATCGTTAGACCAGCATTTACTATGGGAGGCACTGGTGGCGGTATTTGTCATAATGATGAAGAGCTACAAGAAATCGTATCAAACGGCCTTCATTATAGTCCGGCTACACAGTGTTTATTAGAAAAATCAATAGCAGGATTCAAAGAAATAGAATACGAAGTAATGCGTGATAAAAATGATAATGCCATCGTAGTGTGTAACATGGAGAATATTGATCCAGTAGGTATTCATACAGGTGATTCGATTGTAGTAGCACCTAGTCAAACTCTTTCAGATGTGGAATATCAAATGTTACGAGATGTTTCATTGAAAGTTATTAGAGCATTAGGAATAGAAGGCGGATGTAACGTTCAATTGGCATTGGATCCACACTCATTTGATTATTACATTATTGAAGTAAATCCACGTGTATCTCGTTCGTCAGCTTTAGCATCAAAAGCTACTGGATATCCAATTGCAAAATTAGCAGCTAAAATTGCGGTCGGACTTACATTAGATGAAATGTTAAATCCTATCACTGGTACATCATATGCGGCATTTGAGCCAACTTTGGATTATGTGATTTCAAAAATCCCAAGATTCCCATTTGATAAATTCGAAAAAGGGGAACGAGAGCTTGGTACACAAATGAAAGCAACTGGTGAAGTAATGGCAATTGGTCGAACTTATGAAGAATCATTGTTAAAAGCAATTCGTTCGCTGGAATATGGTGTACATCATTTAGGATTACCGAATGGTGAAAGTTTTGACTTAGATTATATTAAAGAACGTATTTCTCACCAAGATGATGAGCGACTATTTTTCATTGGTGAAGCAATAAGAAGAGGTACAACGTTAGAAGAAATTCATAATATGACTCAAATAGATTATTTCTTCTTACACAAGTTCCAAAATATTATCGATATCGAACATCAATTAAAAGAGCATCAAGGGGATTTGGAATATCTTAAATATGCAAAGGATTACGGATTTAGTGATAAAACTATCGCACATCGTTTCAATATGACAGAAGAAGAAGTATATCAATTACGTATGGACAATAATATAAAACCTGTTTATAAAATGGTTGATACATGCGCAGCTGAATTTGAATCTTCAACACCGTATTATTATGGAACATATGAAACTGAAAATGAATCAATTGTTACAGATAAAGAAAAAATCTTAGTATTAGGGTCTGGACCAATTAGAATTGGTCAAGGTGTTGAATTTGACTATGCGACAGTACATGCAGTATGGGCTATTCAAAAAGCCGGTTATGAAGCGATTATTGTTAATAACAATCCAGAAACTGTTTCAACAGACTTTTCAATTTCTGACAAACTATACTTCGAACCATTAACTGAAGAAGATGTTATGAACATCATTAATTTGGAACAGCCTAAAGGTGTTGTTGTTCAATTTGGTGGGCAAACAGCAATTAATTTAGCTGATAAATTAGCGAAGCATGGTGTGAAAATACTTGGTACGTCACTTGAAAACTTAAATCGTGCTGAAGATAGAAAAGAATTTGAGGCATTGTTAAGACAAATCAATGTTCCGCAACCTCAAGGTAAAACAGCTATTTCTCCAGAAGAAGCGTTAGCTAACGCAGCGGAAATTGGCTATCCAGTTGTAGTAAGACCTTCTTATGTATTAGGTGGTCGAGCAATGGAAATTGTAGACAATGATAATGAATTGGAAAACTATATGACTCAAGCTGTTAAGGCAAGTCCAGAGCATCCGGTATTGGTAGATAGATACTTAACTGGTAAAGAAATTGAGGTCGATGCAATTTGTGATGGTGAAACAGTCATTATTCCAGGTATCATGGAACATATTGAACGTGCAGGTGTGCATAGTGGTGACTCAATTGCTGTATATCCGCCACAAACATTAACTGAAGAAGAGTTAGCAACACTTGAAGATTATACGATTAAGTTAGCAAAAGGACTAGATATAATTGGATTGATTAACATCCAATTCGTTATTGCACATGATGGCGTGTATGTGTTAGAAGTGAATCCACGTTCAAGTAGAACAGTGCCATTTTTAAGTAAAATAACGGATATTCCAATGGCACAATTAGCAATGCGTGCAATAATGGGAGAAAAGTTAACTGCAATGGGTTATCAAGAAGGGGTACAACCTTATGCTGAAGGTGTATTTGTTAAAGCACCGGTATTTAGTTTTAATAAATTGAAAAATGTTGATATTACTTTAGGACCTGAAATGAAATCAACAGGTGAAGTTATGGGGAAAGATACGACATTAGAAAAGGCGTTATTCAAAGGGTTAACAGGTAGTGGTGTAGAAGTGAAAGATCACGGCACAGTCTTAATGACAGTAAGTGATAAAGATAAAGAAGAAGTTGTTAAACTAGCACATCGTTTAAATGAAGTTGGCTATAAAATTTTAGCTACATCTGGAACTGCTAAGAAATTATCAGAACATGACATTCCTGTTGAAGTTGTTGGTAAAATCGGTGGCGAAAACGATTTGCTAACACGTATACAAAATGGTGATGTTCAAATCGTCATAAACACAATGACTAAAGGTAAAGAAGTTGAAAGAGATGGATTCCAAATTAGACGTACAACAGTTGAAAATGGTATTCCATGTTTAACTTCACTTGATACAGCAAATGCTTTAACAAATGTAATTGAGAGTATGACATTTACAATGCGTCAAATGTAAAAATGTTATGACTGAAATGATGGGATTGTAATGAATCATGTAATTTAAATGTATAATTACAATCTCAATCTTTTAAATGAATTTCTTAATGTAAAGGGAGACATGTAAGATGAAAGATTTGCCAATTATTGCATTAGATTTTGAATCAAAAGATAAAGTAAATCAATTTTTAGATTTGTTTGATGAAGCATTATTTGTAAAAGTAGGTATGGAACTTTTTTATCAAGAAGGACCGCAGTTAATAAATGAAATTAAAGGTCGAGGTCATGATGTGTTTTTAGATTTAAAGTTACATGACATTCCTAATACAGTTGGAAAAGCTATGGAAGGATTAGCAAAATTAAATGTTGATTTAGTTAATGTACATGCAGCTGGTGGGACTAAGATGATGTCTGAGGCAATAAAGGGATTAAGAAAAAATAATCAACATACAAAAATTATTGCGGTAACACAGCTTACATCTACAACTGAAGACATGTTACATCAAGAACAAAATATACAATCAACTATTGAAGAAGCGGTTTTAAACTATGCAACATTAGCCAAAAATGCTGGTTTAGACGGTGTTGTTTGTTCACCACTCGAAAGTCGTATGTTAACTGATGAATTAGGTGAATCATTTTTGAAAGTCACTCCAGGTATTAGACCTAAAGGAGCATCACAAGATGATCAACATCGAATTACGACGCCAGAAGAAGCAAGACAATTAGGTTCGACACATATCGTTGTTGGTAGACCTATTACACAAAGTGACAATCCTGTTGAAAGTTATCATAAAATAAAAGAAAGTTGGTTAGCATAATGGCAAAAGAAATTGCAAAATCATTATTAGATATTGAAGCTGTAACTTTATCACCAAATGATTTATATACATGGAGTTCAGGTATTAAATCACCAATATATTGTGACAACCGAATTACACTAGGTTATCCATTAGTTCGTGGTGCAATTCGTGATGGATTAATTAATTTAATTAAGGAACATTTTCCTGATGTTGAAATAGTTTCAGGTACAGCTACTGCAGGAATTCCTCATGCAGCATTCATTGCTGAAAAGTTAAAACTGCCAATGAATTATGTACGATCTTCAAGTAAGAGTCATGGCAAACAGAATCAAATTGAAGGTGCTAAAAGTGAAGGTAAAAAAGTAGTTGTAATTGAAGATTTAATTTCAACAGGTGGTTCTTCAGTAACAGCAGTTGAAGCGTTAAAACAAGCGGGTGCAGAAGTGCTAGGTGTAGTAGCTATTTTTACTTATGGTTTGAAAAAAGCTGATGAAACGTTTAAAAATATCGAACTGCCATTCTATACATTAAGTGATTACAATGAACTTATTGAAGTTGCTAAAGATGAAGGTAAAATTTCTAAAGAAGATATTCAAACATTAGTTGAATGGAGAGACAACTTAGCATAAGATAGTCATTAGAAGGGGGAATTCAGCAAATGAATGACAACACATCTAATGATTTATATGGAAAAATAAAACATTGTAATGAGTTTATTAATGATTCTAATCATTCTAATCAAATTGATGACCATGAAACTGAAAACACTTCGAGCGAGCATATAAAAAATGCATCTGAAATAAATCAAAATGATGATTTATTTAAACATGTGAAAAATATATTACGTAAACAAGGTCAAATATAAAAATTAAAAGCTATAGTGTTAAATGTTAGGAAAGTATAATTGATTTCTAACATAAAAACACTATAGCTTTTGTTATATAGTTATTACTTAGCGGATTATCAATTTTATTAAAATCCAACCAATTAAAAATACAAGTAATAGGACTAGTACTGGAATCACATAATGTAACATAACGTCCCTCCTTTAACTTAATATTAATTGTAATCAAATTTGACAATAAGTCAAAACATTAATATCTATTTAATACAATGATTTTAAGTTGCATTCGATTGTTTTTTTAATCGTAGGTCTAAACGAAAAATTTGTAGTATTTTGTTAAGAAAATTGAGTGAGAAAACCGCTTCTTTTCTTATAAATTCAATTACAGTTTTAATGTTTTGAGTATGTTAATATAGTTATATATGCAAGTTGAATCTTAAGGAGGCAAACCATGAATATACCAAAAATTACGACGTTTTTAATGTTCAATAATCAAGCTGAAGAAGCCGTTAATTTATATACAAGTCTATTTGAGGACAGTGAAATTATTACGATGGCTAAATATGGTGAAGATGGCCCTGGAGATCCAGGAACGGTACAACATTCAATATTTACTTTGAATGGCCAAGTGTTTATGGCAATTGACGCGAATAGTGGTACAGAATTACCAATGAATCCTGCGATTTCATTATTCGTTACGGTTAAAGACACATTAGAAATGGAAAGACTATTTAATGGCCTAAAAGATGAGGGCGCTATATTAATGCCTAAAACTAATATGCCACCTTATCGTGAATTTGCTTGGGTTCAAGACAAATTTGGCGTTAGTTTTCAATTAGCATTACCGGAATAATAATATTATTGAAATATTGAATCAATTATATTTGAATTTTAATTTTAAAAGTATGCTCGTATTTAAAAGGAAATGATGCAAAATATAAGAACTATTTAAGGAAAAACCAATATAAATAGTTTTTTAGATTTAAATAATCAAAACGAAACACCTCATGATAGAAGATGTTGTCATCTTATTGTGAGGTGTTTCTTATAGTATTTATAAGTTTTATTGTTTCATTCGTTGAATATGTTCATAATCGGGTGTTGCATATAATGTTTTTTGATTATCATATGTTACAAAACCTGGCTTTGCACCAGATGGTTTGTGCACATTTTTTATTAATGTGTAGTCAACAGGTATTTGTCCAGAGTTACCAGCTTTTGAAAAATATCCTGCTAACATTGCAGCTTCTTTAATTGTATTTTCGCTTGGTTCTTCGTTAAATATAACGACATGTGAGCCTGGGATATCTTTTGTATGCAACCATGTGTAAGTTTTTTTAGCTTTTTTATTAGTTAAATAATCATTTTGTTTATTATTTTTACCGACAAAAATATCATCACCGTCTGTTGAAATATAATGTTGCAATTGAATCTGCTCTTTTTTCTTTTTATTTTGATTTTTACGCTGTTTCATAAAACCTTGTTCAGATAATTCATCTCTTATTTCATCGATATCTTGAACAGAAATATGTTGCAATTGCTGTTCAATCGTTAAAAAGTATTCAATATTATCTTTCGTTAATTGAATTTGATGTTCTAATTCATGTTCTCTCGTTTTCATGCGATTATATTGCTTATAGTAATACTGCGCGTTTGCAGAAGGTGATTTCGTTGGATTTAAAGGTATTAATACTTCATCATTTGTGTAATAATTTAGTGCTTTAAGTTCTTTATCACCTTGTTTAATTCGGTAAATGTTGGCTGTAATTAACTCACCATACAACTGCTCTGTATCTTTATTTTTAGCTTGTTCATATTCTTCAATCAACTTTGCCAATTTATTTTGGTATTTGTGTAATTGTTGCAGAACGAATCGCACTAAATCGTTTGCTCTTTGTTTTACTCGTTCACGTTCACCACGTGCATCATAAAATCGATCGAGTAAATCATTCAATGAATCATAAGTGACCATATCATCATGAAATTGTTTTAACTTCATAAAATAAAAATCTTCTTTTCCAGTTTCATGATTTTTATGAAAAACAGGTGTAGGTGGTAATTTAGTTTCAGCCATCACTTCGTCAAATGCTTCCGGTAATGAAGTTGATGTCATAAACTGACGTCGACTAACGATTTCATTTGTGATTAAGGGGCTAAAACCTTCGAATTGATTTAGTAATTGTTTTGCAATGTTACCCGAATTAAAATCTATATATTTTAAAACGTCCGCACCGGTTACTTCATATGGATTTATTTTATGTTGTGTTGGTGGTGCTTCATAATTAAATCCAGGCATTACAGTTCGATATTGATTCGTATTCGGTGTTAAGTGTTTAAATCCTTCTATGATTTTACGATTATCATCCACTAAAATTAAATTACTATGTTTACCCATAATCTCAAGAATAACGGTTCGATGGATTGTATCACCGATTTCATCCTTACTTTTAATATCAATTTCGACGCGGCGATCATTACCAATTTGTTTGATAGACTCAATGATGCCACCTTCTAAATGTTTTCTAAATACACGTGCAAACATAGGCGGATTAAATGGATTATCATATTTCTTTGTAGTCAATTGTAACCTTGAAAAGTTAGGATGAATTGACAACAATAATTGATGGTTTTGTCTATTTTGACGTACAACCATAAGAATAGTATCATTTTCTGGCTGGTTGATTTTGTGGATACGTCCTGTTGTTAAAAATTGTAAAGATTCTACCATCTTCTTTGTAAATAAGCCGTCATAAGCCATAATATATCTTCCACCTTCTTCATATCATTCGTTTCATTTTAACATGTCTATAACTTTTCAGCATAATTATTACGTTTATTATGAGATTTTCATTTTAAAAGACCAAAATGGTTGCAATTCAATTTATGTTTTGAAAAATTATCATGCAATATAACGATATTGTTAGACCTATGAGAAATTATGGCATGCAACTTCAAATATGCTATACAATATAAAGAACAATGTGATATCATATTTAAATAATAGAAGATTAGCTTAGAGAGGTCGTAAGGCATGGATAATGAAAAAGGATTGTTAATCGTTTTATCAGGGCCATCTGGAGTCGGTAAAGGTACTGTTAGAAAACGAATATTTGAAGATCCAACTACATCATATAAGTATTCTATTTCAATGACAACACGCCAAATGCGCGAAGGCGAAGTTGATGGCGTAGATTACTTTTTTAAAACAAGGGATGCGTTTGAAGCTTTAATTAAAGATGATCAATTTATAGAATATGCCGAGTATGTTGGCAACTATTATGGTACACCAGTTCAATATGTTAAAGATACTATGGACGAAGGACATGATGTATTTTTAGAAATTGAAGTAGAGGGTGCAAAGCAAGTTAGAAAGAAATTTCCTGATGCGTTATTTATATTCTTAGCACCTCCAAGTTTAGATCACTTGAGAGAGCGATTAGTAGGAAGAGGCACAGAATCTGACGAAAAAATTCAAAGTCGCATTAACGAAGCACGTAAAGAAGTTGAAATGATGAACTTATATGATTACGTAGTAGTTAATGATGAAGTTGAACTTGCAAAAAATAGAATTCAATGTATTGTAGAAGCTGAGCACTTAAAAAGAGAGCGCGTAGAAGCTAAGTATCGAAAAATGATTTTGGAGGCAAAAAAATAATGTTAAATCCACCATTAAACCAATTAACAGCACAAATTAAATCAAAATATTTAATTGCAACAACAGCAGCTAAAAGAGCTCGTGAAATTGATGAACATCCTGAAACGGAATTATTAAGTGAATATCACTCATACAAACCAGTTGGTAGAGCGTTAGAAGAAATTGCAGACGGTAAAATTCGTCCGATAATTTCAAGTGATTATTACGGTAAAGAGTAATACCAATTAAATTAATGATATTGAATTTGTCATATTAAATACGGCATCAGACATAATAATTAAACGCACCTGAGGAGGTGTGTTTTTTTAGTTTATTCAAAGATTGATGTTATAATTAAACTAAATTTGTGATTTTGAGATGGCAAAAGTCATATTTATATTATTAATGACAACTTGTACTAAAAAGCTAGTGATATTTAAGGGAGAATGAATATGAAAAAAATTTTGTTAGCCGTAACAGGTGGTATCGCTGCATATAAGGCGATTGATTTAACAAGTAAGTTAACGCAATCAGGATACGATGTGCGCGTTATGTTAACAGAGCATGCTCAAAAATTTGTTACACCATTAGCATTTCAAGCAATTAGTCGTAATGCAGTTTATACAGATACATTTATTGAGGAAAACCCTGAAGAAATACAGCATATTGCATTAGGAGATTGGGCAGATGCAATTGTTGTTGCACCAGCAACGGCAAATATAATTGCAAAGTTGAGTGTAGGAATAGCTGATGATGTAGTGACATCAACATTATTAGCAACAGAAACAGCTAAATTTATTGCGCCTGCGATGAATGTGCATATGTATGAAAATAAACGTACACAGCGTAATATTAATGTTTTAAAAGAAGATGGCTATCATTTCATTGAACCTGGTAGCGGATTTTTAGCTTGTGGATATGTTGCTAAAGGGCGCATGGAAGAACCACTTCAAATTGTTTCAGTATTAAATGATTATTTTCAAAACGACTCTCGTTTAGCTGATAGTTCATTTAACGGAAAACATGCCTTAGTTACTGCTGGACCGACAGTGGAAGTTATAGATCCTGTTAGATTTGTATCCAATCGCTCATCAGGAAAGATGGGATATGCAATTGCTGAAGCATTGCGAGATCGTGGCGCAATTGTTACGTTAGTTTCTGGACCAACAAATTTAGAAGATCCTGAAAATATCGAAGTGATTCATGTACAGAGTGCTGAAGAAATGTTTGAAGAAGTCACATCACGATTTAAATTGCAAGATATAGTTATAAAAGCAGCAGCCGTTTCTGACTATACGCCAGTTGATGTACTTGAACATAAAATGAAAAAACAAGATGGCGATTTGTCAGTTTCATTTAAGCGTACAAAAGACATTTTAAAATATTTAGGTGAACATAAAACGACACAATACTTAGTAGGTTTTGCAGCAGAGACAGAAGATATTGAAAATTATGCAGAACAAAAGTTGCGTAAGAAAAATGCAGACGTAATTATTTCAAATAACGTTGGTGATATGTCTATTGGATTTAATTCTGATGATAACGAATTAACAATGCATTTTAAAAATACAGAAAAAGTAAATATTAAGAAAGGGAAAAAAGTGGCATTAGCCGCTCAAATTTTAGATGAATTAGAAACTAGGTGGCAATAATGATAGCGAAAGTCATTGTCGATGTAGCGTCGAAGAGCGTTGACTATAAATTTGATTATTTAATTCCAGAACGATTAGTATCTGTGATACAGCCAGGTATCCGAGTTGTTGTTCCATTTGGACCTAGAACAATTCAAGGCTATGTAATGGAAGTTACTACACAACCTGACTCACAACTTGATATGTCAAAATTGAAAAGTATTATTGAAGTGAAAGATATTAAGCCAGAGCTAACACCAGAATTAATTGCATTAAGTGAATGGATGAGCGCGACGCATGTTATAAAACGAATTTCAATGTTAGAAGTTATGTTGCCGAGCGCGATTAAAGCTAAATATAAAAAGGCATTTATGCTTAAAGATGATACAGAGGTAACGGCAGACATTTTAAAACGATTTGATAAAAATGGTTTCTATTATTACAAAGATGCACAAAAAAATAATGATATAGCATCACTTATGTCGCTATTACAAGCTGGAATCATTGAAGAGAAAACGATTCTTTCTCAAAATGTTACTAAAAAAACGAAGCGGGCAGTTCGAATCATTGATGGATTTAATCCTGATGAAGTATTAGCTAAGCTGGAGAAAATTATTAAACAATACGATTTGTATGCGTTTTTGTCTGAAGAACAACATAAAACTATATTTTTATCAGACATTGAAGATATGGGCTTTTCAAAGTCTAGTTTAGATGGATTGGTTAAAAAAGGATATGTGGAAAAGTATGACGCTATCGTTGAAAGAGATCCATTTAAAGATCGTGTTTTTGAGCAAGAATCAAAGAGACAGCTTACGACAGACCAACAGCGAGCGTATGCTGCAATTAATGAAAAAATAATAAATCAAGAACAAGCAACATTCTTGCTTCATGGCGTTACTGGATCAGGTAAAACAGAAGTATATTTACAAACGATAGAAGATGTGTTGAATCAAGGTAAACAGGCAATGATGTTGGTTCCTGAAATTGCGCTAACACCGCAAATGGTTTTAAGATTTAAACGTCGATTTGGTGATGACGTTGCAGTATTACATTCTGGTTTATCTAATGGTGAACGTTATGATGAGTGGCAAAAAATTAGAGATGGTCGGGCGCAAGTAAGTGTTGGTGCAAGGTCTAGTGTATTTGCGCCGTTTAAAAATTTGGGTTTAATTATTATTGATGAAGAGCATGAGTCTACTTATAAGCAAGAAGATTATCCTAGATACCATGCGAGAGAAATTGCACAGTGGCGAAGTGAGTATCATCATTGTCCCGTTATACTAGGTAGTGCAACGCCATGTCTTGAAAGTTATGCAAGAGCCGAAAAAGGTGTTTATCAGTTATTATCATTACCAAATAGAGTTAACCAACAGGCATTGCCTGATATTGACATTGTGGATATGCGTACTGAATTGAGTGAAGGTAATCGTTCTATGTTTTCTAAAGATTTACGCGAAGCAATACAATTAAGATTAGATCGCCAGGAACAAGTTGTCTTATTTTTAAATAGACGTGGTTATGCATCATTTATGCTTTGTCGAGATTGTGGTTATGTGCCACAATGCCCTAATTGTGATATTTCCTTAACGTATCATAAGACGACTGATTTATTAAAATGTCACTATTGTGGTTACCAAGAGACGCCTCCTAATCAATGTCCGAACTGTGAAAGTGAGCACATTCGTCAAGTTGGTACTGGTACTCAAAAAGTTGAAGAACTGTTGCAACAAGAATTTGAAGGCGCTCGTATTATTAGAATGGATGTAGATACAACTTCTAAAAAAGGTGCTCATGAAAAATTACTAACAGAGTTTGAAAAAGGTAATGGTGACATTTTACTTGGTACTCAAATGATTGCTAAAGGGTTAGACTATCCGAATATTACTTTAGTTGGTGTATTAAATGCAGATACTATGTTAAATTTGCCTGATTTTAGAGCAAGTGAACGTACATATCAATTATTAACACAAGTAGCTGGTAGAGCTGGTCGTCATGAAAAGGCAGGTCAAGTAATCATTCAAACATATAATCCGGAGCATTATTCGATTTTAGATGTTCAAAAAAATGACTATTTAACTTTTTATCGCCAAGAAATGGAATATCGTAAATTAGGCAAATATCCACCATACTATTATTTAATTAATTTTACGATTTCACATAAGGAAATGAAAAAAGTTATGGAAGCATCGCAGCATGTTCATAAAATATTGCTACAACATTTAACTGAAAAAGCACTTGTACTAGGGCCATCACCAGCAGCACTTGCGAGAATTAACAATGAATTCCGCTTCCAAATTTTAGTGAAATATAAGAGTGAACCAGGTTTATTACAAGCCATTCAGTTTTTAGATGATTATTATCATGAAAAATTTATAAAAGAAAAATTAGCATTGAAGATAGATATTAATCCTCAGATGATGATGTAACTTTTGGTAGACAATACTGTCAGTACAGTGTGTTAAAAGATAATGAAAAATCTCATTTTTACATTAAGGCTAGATAAAGTGATGATTAGTGATAGTTAATATTCAGTCTTTAATTATTCTTTAATAGACAATTTTATTTTCAAATCGAACTTATGAAAAGATTTCGCTTATTCATAAGTTCGATTTTTTACTTTGTCTAACGAATTCTAGTTATTGTTTAACCACATAAGTATTAATGAATTGTAATGGTAATAATTGAACAAAATATTTTTAATTAGCAAATTTTAATAGCACAAATTTTATACATGCTAATTAATGGTTATAAACTGTTTTTCATATACTGATGTTTTAGATATTTAAATAATGATACAAAACATTTTTTCTAAATTATCAATTAAAGTATTTAAAAATATAGATAGTTAATGTAAAATAACAATATAAATAAGTTTTTTAAATTTATGTATGCTTAGTTGATTCAAACAAAAAACACAAGAGGAGAAAGTTTATGAAAAAGATACTGGGATGTTTACTTTTAGTTATGCTTTTAGTTGTAGCAGGTTGTTCATTTGGTGGATTTCATAAATCATCGTCAAAAAAATCAGAAGAATCAAAACAAGAAACTGTAAAAAAAGAAAAAGAATCGGAAGAAGAGAAAGATCCTGATTTAGAGAAATTTGAAGAAATAGAGAAAAAAATGAAAGGAATTAAAGACGCACCATCTCTTGATAAGTTGGATCCATTAATGACAGAAAAGTCGTTTACGAATAGTAAAGGGATTCAAGGATGGAAAGATTACAAAGAATTAATGGGTAAAGTGGAACTTGCAGATTATAGATTTACAAAAGATTCAAAAGGATCGTCTATAAAAGATGTTGATGCATTTTTTAAAGATAAAAAAGGTGTAAAAAGGAAAGTGATTGAAACGCATGATGATGTAAAACAAGTTGATTATTGGTATGTAGATCCGGATGGAAAGAAAATCGGTAATTCAAACACACCTGTTTTTTACGCAGAAATTATGACTAAATATAAAGATGGAAAGTTAGTTTATGCATCAGTCGAACCAGGATCTTATGTAATTCATAAAGATGATGCAATTAAATATGACGATTATTCTAAGTTGAAAAAATTAAGTCAACTAACTAAACTTGATCATCCAAAACCAGTTCCATATAGCGTAGCTCAAATCAAATCTTTCGGAGTACCTTTAACAAGCGTTTCATTTATGGCGCATGGATCAAAGAATCCTAAAGATGAAGTGATGCCGACATTGGCATATTTTACTTTTTCTCCAAAAAATTATGAAGACAAGTCTAATCCAGATCCAAAAGTTTTAAATTTAGTAGGTATGGATTTCTTAAATGCATCTAGTGATTTTGGTAACGCACATTTTGTTGTTCTAAGTAAATATATTAAAGAGTACGAATCAAACTATGAAACTTCGTCAGATGATTCTTTAAAATAGTCTTTACTTTGTTGAAAATAAATAGTGTAATATAATAAAAAATTTAAACAATAATCCCGATAAACAATCAGCATTACTGCTTATCATATAGAGTTCGTAAGATCTATAACTCAATGATTCGCAATTAATAAAAGATTGTTATCGGGATTTATTTTCGCTAATTTATAATGTGACATTACCATGTTCATCAGCAGGTTTGAAAACAGTAATCACTGCACTAATAATTGCTAGTATATGCGGGATGACTGTCCAAAAGAATATTAAGTGTAGGAAGCCTTGCATGTTTTTGCCGGCATAAAACTTATGAACACCAAAACTACCTAAGAACAGTGCTAACAAAATATAAATGACTTTATTTACTTGCATTTCTTTCCCTCCATTAGAGTTGCTTTTAATTACATATAATTCCACTTTTATTATACCCGCTTTTAGTTTGAACATTCTAGTTTGAAGATTCCTTAACAAATTGATTTTAGAAATTAGATTTCTCTCATAAAAATTAGGTCTAAACACGTCATATATATTTCGATATTTTCAGTGCGTCAAAGTCATATTTAATCGTATAACAATTTTAATATCGAAAATATTCGTACAATAATGTAAGGTCGCATTTTTAAAATATTTACGTTATAATGGTTTGATGAATTTTATTGAGGAGTAAGAGCTATGGCGATTAAAAAATTAGTACCAGCATCGCATCCTATTTTGACGAAAACAGCACAAGAAGTAACAAAATTTGATAACTCACTTAAATCTTTATTAAATGATTTAGAAGATACAATGTATGCTCGAGAGGCAGCCGGTCTATGCGCACCACAAATTGGTAAGTCTTTCCAAGTTGCAATCATTGATATGGAAATGGAAGGTTTACTACAGCTTATTAATCCAAAAGTCATAAGTCAATCAAATGAAACGATAACAGACTTAGAAGGTTCAATTACATTACCAGATGTTTATGGAGAAGTGACAAGAAGTAAAATGATAGTTGTCGAAAGTTATGACATCAATGGAAACAAAGTTGAACTAACTGCACATGAAGATGTGGCAAGAATGATCTTACATATCATCGATCAAATGAACGGTATTCCTTTTACAGAACGTGCGGATCGAATTTTAACAGATAAAGAAATGGAGGCATATTTTGCACATGACTAAAATTATTTTTATGGGAACACCAGATTTTTCAACAACAGTATTAGAAATGCTTATTTCAGAACATGATGTCATCGCAGTCGTAACTCAGCCAGATAGACCAGTTGGACGTAAACGTGTAATGACACCACCACCAGTTAAAAAAGTTGCAATGAAATATGATTTGCCTGTATATCAGCCGGAAAAACTTAGTGGATCAAAAGAATTAGAACAATTACTTCAGCTAGATGTTGATTTGATTGTTACTGCTGCATTCGGACAACTATTGCCTGAATCATTGCTGTCATTACCAAAGCTTGGCGCAATTAACGTACACGCTTCATTGTTACCGAAGTATAGAGGTGGTGCACCTATTCACCAAGCAATTATTGATGGTGAAAAAGAAACAGGTATAACAATTATGTATATGGTTAAAAAGTTGGATGCGGGTAATATTATTTCGCAACAAGCAATTAAAATAGAAGATAATGATAATGTTGGCACAATGCATGATAAATTAAGTGTATTAGGTGCAGACTTGTTGAAAGAAACATTGCCTTCTATCATTAAAGGAACAAATGATAGTATACCTCAAGAGGATGATCAAGCAACGTTTGCTTCAAATATTAAACGTGAAGACGAGCGAATTAATTGGAAACAACCAGGTAGACAAGTGTTTAATCAAATACGTGGATTATCTCCATGGCCAGTTGCATATACAACAATGGACGATATTAATTTGAAAATATATGATGCGGAGCTTATCCCCAACAATCAGAATAGTGAAGCTGGAACAATTATAGAAACGACAAAAAAAGCCATTATTGTTGCTACAGATGATAATGAAGCGATTGCGATTAAAGATATGCAATTGGCTGGGAAAAAGAGAATGTTAGCTGCCAACTATTTAAGTGGTGCGCAAAACACACTAGTAGGGAAGAAACTTATATGATAGAAAACGTGAGAAGTCTTGCATTTGATACGATACAAGATATTTTAAATGAAGGTGCATACAGTAATCTTCGAATCAATGAAGTGTTATCGGAAAATGACTTAAATGCTATGGATAAAGGTTTATTTACTGAAATTGTTTATGGAACTGTTAAACGAAAATATACATTAGACTTTTATTTGAAACCATTTGTAAAAACAAAAATAAAAGCATGGGTGCGTCAATTATTATGGATGAGCATTTATCAATATGTGTATTTGGATAAGGTGCCAAATCATGCCATTATTAATGAAGCAGTTGAAATTGCAAAAGAACGTGGTGGATTTCATAATGGTAATGTCGTAAATGGTATTTTACGCACAATCATGCGTAGTGAATTACCTGATTACAATGAAATAACAGATCCAAAGAAACGCATGGCGATAGAGTATAGTATGCCGAAATGGATTGTAGATCACTGGGTTACACATTATGGCTTGGAAGAAACAGAGTCAATCTTGCAATCATTTTTAAAATCTCCATCTACTACTGTACGTGCCAATTTAACACGTGCATCACTAGAAGATATTATTGCTAAATTGCAAAATGAAGGTTTTGAAGTTAAAAAAGATGTCGACTTACCGTATTGTTTGCATATTTCTGGTCAACCGGTAATACATTCCCGTTCATTTAAAGATGGATTCGTATCAATTCAAGATAAGAGTTCGATGTTTGTCGCACATGTTATGAATGTTGATAGACATGATGATGTGTTAGATGCATGTAGTGCTCCAGGTGGTAAAGCATGTCATATTGCTGAAGTTTTAATGCCGGAAGGACACGTTGATGCTTCAGATATTCATGAACATAAAATTGATTTAATTAATTTTAATATTAAAAAGCTACGTTTGACGAATATTAGTGCTTTTCAACACGATGCAACAAAACCGTATGAACAAATGTACGATAAAATATTAGTTGATGCACCTTGTAGTGGTCTTGGTGTAATGCGCCATAAACCTGAAATTAAATATTCACAGAGTAAAGAGCAGATTGCGTCGTTAGTTGATTTACAGCTTGAAATATTAGAAAATGTAAAAAACAATGTAAAAATAGGTGGCGAAATCATCTATTCAACATGTACAATAGAGCAATTAGAAAATGAAAATGTAATTTATACGTTTTTGAAAAACAACAAAAACTTTGAATTTGAACCATTCCAACATCCGTTAACTGGTGAAATGGTCAAAACATTACAAATTATGCCACAAGATTTTAATTCAGATGGATTCTTTATCACTAAGATAAAAAGAAAGGACAATTAGGAATGATAACTGCTGAAAAGAAAAAGAAGAATAAATTTCTTCCGAATTTCGACAAGCAATCAATATATTCTTTGCGTTTTGATGAAATGCAAAATTGGCTCGTCGACCATGGTCAACAAAAGTTTAGAGCAAAACAAATTTTTGAATGGTTATATCAAAAAAGAGTTAATTCTATTGATGAAATGACAAATTTGTCGAAAGAATTAAGACAACTTTTAAAAGATAATTTTACCGTTACAACATTAACAACAGTTGTAAAGCAAGAAAGTAAAGATGGTACGATTAAATTTTTATTTGAATTACAAGATGGCTATACGATTGAAACAGTTTTAATGAGACATGATTACGGAAACTCAGTTTGTGTGACGACACAAGTTGGTTGTAGAATAGGTTGTACGTTTTGTGCTTCTACATTAGGTGGTTTAAAAAGAAACCTTGAAGCAGGCGAAATTGTATCCCAAGTATTAACTGTTCAAAAAGCACTTGATGCTACTGAAGAAAGAGTATCTCAAATAGTAATTATGGGTATCGGTGAACCATTTGAAAATTATGATGAAATGATGGACTTTTTAAGAATTGTCAATGATGATAACAGTTTAAATATTGGTGCGCGTCATATAACAGTATCAACGTCAGGTATCATTCCAAGAATATATGACTTTGCAGATGAAGATATTCAAATCAATTTTGCGGTAAGTTTACATGCTGCAAAAGACGAAGTGCGATCTCGCTTGATGCCAATTAACCGTGCTTATAATGTTGAAAAGTTAATCGAAGCGATTAAGTATTATCAAGAAAAAACGAATCGTCGTGTCACATTTGAATATGGACTATTTGGTGGCGTAAACGATCAACTTGAACATGCAAGAGATTTAGCGCACTTAATTAAAGGCTTGAATTGCCATGTTAACTTAATTCCTGTCAATCATGTACCAGAAAGAAACTATGTTAAAACAGCTAAAAATGATATCTTTAAATTTGAAAAAGAATTAAAGAGACTAGGAATTAATGCCACAATA
Organism: Staphylococcus argenteus; assembly: GCF_000236925.1. NCBI lineage: Bacteria > Bacillati > Bacillota > Bacilli > Caryophanales > Staphylococcaceae > Staphylococcus > Staphylococcus argenteus. Next base: position 1,177,562 of record NC_016941.1, read on the forward strand.
CGTCGTGAACAAGGATCAGATATTGACGCTGCATGTGGTCAATTAAGAGCAAAGGAACGACAAGTAGAAACGAGGTAAAGACAAATGCTAGAGGCACAATTTTTTACTGATACTGGACAACATAGAGACAAGAATGAGGATGCGGGTGGTATATTCTATAATCAAACGAATCAACAACTTTTAGTACTGTGTGATGGTATGGGCGGCCATAAAGCAGGTGAAGTTGCAAGTAAGTTTGTAACTGATGAGTTGAAAACCCGTTTTGAAGCGGAAAATCTAATAGAACAACATCAAGCTGAAAATTGGTTGCGTACAAATTTAAAGGATATAAATTTTCAGTTATATCATTATGCACAAGAAAATGCAGAATATAAAGGTATGGGTACGACATGTGTTTGTGCACTTGTCTTTGAAAAATCAGTTGTGATAGCAAATGTTGGTGATTCCAGAGCATATGTTATAAATAGCAGACAAATCGAACAAATTACAAGTGATCATTCTTTTGTTAATCATCTTGTATTAACAGGACAAATAACTGAAGAGGAAGCATTTACGCATCCACAGCGTAATATAATCACTAAGGTAATGGGTACTGACAAACGCGTCAGTCCAGATCTATTTATTAAACGATTGAATTTTTATGATTATTTATTATTAAATTCAGATGGATTAACCGATTACGTTAAAGACAATGAAATTAAGCGTTTGTTAGTAAAAGAAGGTACAATAGAAGATCATGGTAATCAGTTAATGCAACTCGCATTAGATAACCATTCGAAAGATAATGTTACTTTCATACTCGCGGCTATTGAAGGTGATAAAGTATGATAGGTAAAATAATAAATGAACGATATAAGATAATTGATAAACTTGGCGGCGGTGGTATGAGTACTGTGTATCTTGCAGAAGATACTATATTGAATATTAAAGTTGCCATTAAGGCGATTTTTATACCACCAAGGGAAAAAGAAGAAACTTTAAAACGTTTTGAAAGAGAAGTACATAATTCGTCACAACTTTCACATCAAAATATCGTAAGTATGATCGATGTTGATGAAGAAGATGACTGTTATTACTTAGTTATGGAGTATATTGAAGGACCGACACTTTCAGAATACATTGAAAGTCATGGTCCATTAAGTGTCGAAACAGCAATTGATTTCACGAATCAAATTTTAGATGGAATCAAACATGCGCATGATATGCGTATTGTACATAGAGATATCAAACCACAAAATATACTCATTGATAGTAATAAAACGTTGAAAATATTTGATTTCGGTATTGCTAAAGCATTAAGTGAAACATCATTAACGCAAACAAATCATGTATTGGGAACAGTCCAGTATTTTTCGCCAGAACAAGCTAAAGGTGAAGCGACAGATGAATGTACCGATATCTACTCAATAGGAATTGTTTTATATGAAATGCTTGTTGGTGAACCACCGTTCAATGGTGAAACTGCTGTGAGTATTGCGATTAAACATATTCAAGATTCTGTACCAAATGTGACGACTGATGTTCGTAAAGATATTCCGCAAGCTTTAAGTAATGTTATTTTACGTGCAACTGAAAAAGATAAATCCAATCGTTACAAGACAATTCAAGAAATGAAAGATGATTTAAGTAGCGTTTTACATGAAAATCGAGCAAATGAAGATGTTTATGAACTTGATAAAATGAAAACGATAGCCGTTACTTTGAAAAAAGAAGATATTGCAAAACACATTAGTGAGCATAAATCTAGTCAACCAAAGCGCGAAACAACTCAAGTGCCGATAGTTAATGGACCTGCACATCATCAGCAGTTCCAGAAAACAGAAGGTGCTGGGTATGAGCCTAAAGCAAAGCGGAAATCAACTAGAAAGATTGTGTTACTATCACTTATTTTTTCATTATTAATGATTGCACTTGTATCTTTTGTAGCTATGGCAATGTTTGGTAATAAATATGAGGAAACGCCAGATGTTATTGGAAAGTCAGTAAAAGAAGCAGAGCAAATATTTAATAAAAACAATCTTAAACTGGGTAAGATTTCTCGTAGTTATAGTGATAAATATCCTGAAAATGAGATTATCAAAACGACACCAAATACTGGTGAAAGAGTTGAACGTGGCGATAGCGTAGACGTTGTCATTTCTAAAGGTCCAGAAAAAGTTAAAATGCCGAATGTCATTGGTTTACCGAAAGAAGAGGCATTACAGAAATTAAAATCGTTGGGCATTAAGGATGTTTCGGTTGAAAAAGTATACAATAATCAGGCACCAAAAGGTTATATTGCTAATCAAAGTGTAACTGCAAATACTGAAATTGCAATTCATGATGCAAATATTAAATTGTATGAATCATTAGGTATTAAGCAGGTTTACGTCGAAGATTTTGAACATAAGTCCTTTAGTAAAGCTAAAAAAGCTTTAGAAGAAAAAGGATTTAAGGTTGAGAGTAAAGAAGAATATAGTGATGATATTGATGAAGGTGATGTGATTTCACAATCACCTAAAGGAAAATCAGTTGATGAAGGATCAACAATCTCCTTTGTGGTTTCTAAAGGTAAGAAAGATGATTCGGAAGATGTGAAATCTACTACAGCATCTGTTGATGTTCCTTACACTGGTAAAAATGATAAGCCACAAAAAGTAAAGGTCTATATCAAAGATAAAGATAATGATGGCTCAACAGAAAAAGGCAGCTTTAATATAACAAGTGATCAACGAATTGATATTCCATTGCGAATTGAAAAAGGGAAATCAGCAAGTTATATAGTTAAAGTGGATGGTAAAACAGTAGCTGAGAAAGAAGTTAGTTACGACGATATATAAATAGAGCATACCGGAATTTCTTTAAGAGGAATTCCGGTATACTTATGTTTGAATAATTTATATTATAGAAAGTGCGTCAAATTAATAGTAGTCAAGTGAAATGTTATTTAAAAAAAGTGTAGATATTAATATAGAAAAACTGTGTCAACTAAAAGAAATAAAACCATACATACACAACATTTATATCTTTTGAAATGATGATTTATATATTAATGTTTCAGTCTTTGATATAATAAATGCAGTAAATTTAATCGAGAGGTGCCATTTTGAAGACAGGTCGAATTGTGAAATCAATTAGTGGGGTATATCAAGTGGACGTTAATGGCGAACGTTTCAATACAAAACCACGTGGATTATTTAGAAAGAAAAAATTTTCACCGGTTGTTGGAGATATTGTAGATTTTGATGTGCAGAACGTTAATGAAGGTTATATTCATCATGTTCATGAACGTCAAAACGAATTAAAAAGACCACCTGTAAGTAATATTAATACATTAGTTATAGTAATGAGTGCGGTTGAACCAAATTTTTCAACACAATTATTAGATAGGTTTTTAGTCATTGCTCACTCATATCATTTAAATGCAAGAATATTAGTTACCAAAAAAGATATTGCGTCAATGGAAAAGCAACACGAAATCAATACATTATTAAAAATATACGAGGATATTGGTTACGAGACTGAATTTATTGGTAATGATGATGACCGTAAAAAGGTAGTGGAAGCATGGCCTGCTGGACTTATAGTGTTAAGTGGACAGTCGGGTGTTGGAAAATCTACATTTTTAAACCACTATCGTCCAGAACTAAACCTTGAAACAAATGATATTTCTAAGTCATTAAACCGAGGAAAGCATACCACAAGACATGTTGAATTATTTGAACGTCAGAATGGTTATATTGCTGATACGCCAGGTTTCAGTGCATTAGACTTTGAACATATAGATAAAGACGATGTTAAGTATTATTTTCTTGAATTGAATCGATACGGGGAAAAGTGTAAATTTAGAAATTGCAACCATATTAAAGAACCTAATTGTAATGTTAAGAAGCAATTGGAACAAGGTAACATTGCCCAATTTAGGTACGACCATTACTTACAATTATTTAATGAAATTTCAAATAGAAAGGTTAGATATTAAATGACAAAACTATTTCCATCATTATTATCTGTTGATTTTTTGAATCTACAACATGAGTTGAACAAACTTGAAGAAGCAGGCGTTGACGGTGTTCATTTTGATGTTATGGATGGTCAATTTGTACCAAATATATCCATTGGATTACCTATTTTGGATGCCGTAAGAAAAGGTACGTCATTACCTATTGATGTCCATTTAATGATTGAAAACCCGGAAAATTATATTGCATCCTTTGTGGAACATGGTGCTGATATGATTTCCATTCATGTAGAATCAACACCACATATCCACCGTGCAATTCAAATGATTAAGCATTTGAATAAAAAAGCAGGCGTAGTTATTAATCCAGGAACACCAGTTGCAATAATTGAACCTATTTTAGATATTGTTGATTATGTGTTGGTAATGACTGTAAATCCAGGTTTTGGAGGTCAATCATTTATTACTCAATGTGTCGAAAAAATTGCTCATCTAAATGCAATTAAAATGGAGCGTCAGTTAAATTTTGAAATAGAGGTTGATGGTGGCGTTAATAATGATACAGCAAAAGTTTGTATTGATAATGGAGCAACGGTGTTAGTTACAGGTTCTTTTTTCTTTAACCAAAATGATTATAAAAAAGTCACACAACAATTGAAAGGTTGAGTGCATATGCATATTAATTTATTATGTTCTGAACGACACTTACCTCAAGATATTTGGGTTAAACATATCGGCGAAAAATGGGGCGGTGTTGATAGAGGAGCATTGATTTTACTAAAACATCAAATTACACCATTTTTTTCAGTAGGTGATTTTGATTCAGTTAGTAATAAAGAACGACAACTTTTAACAGAACAATTAGAAATTAAACCAGTTCAAGCTGAAAAAGCAGATACAGATTTAGCATTAGCTGTAGATAAAGCAGTAGCACTTGGATTTGATAGTATTACAATTTTTGGGGCTACTGGTGGGCGTCTTGATCATTTTTTTGGAGCGGTGCAATTATTATTAAAAAAAGCATATTATAAAAAAGATGTACACATTAAGCTTGTGGATCAGCAAAATAAAATTGTATTGTTGCCTAAGGGACAATATCAAGTTGAAAAAGACACTAGTTATCCATATATTTCATTTATTCCAATGACTGATGATGTGGAATTGTCATTGTCAGGCTTCAAATATAACTTAACAAGACAAATGCTGAATATTGGTTCAACATTAACAATTTCAAATGAAGTAGAGAATGCGCAAGCAATGATTAATGTTCATGAAGGATTATTGTTACAAATTAGAAGTGCTGATTTGAAGGAGTAGTTTTAAGGTCGTTGTTAATTAGAAGTATGTAATGAAATGACGTTAATGTAAATTTAGATTTAATGCATAGTGAGTATTGAGTTGCTAAGTGAAAATAATAAATCACGCTGTAATATATGAAGATTACGGCGTGATTTATTTATAGTTAATCTATTACTCCAAATAAAAAAGAACTGAAAGGTTGAGCTTTCAGTCCTAAAGTAAATGTGTCCTCCACATAAGGTCACATTTTAATGTGCATTATATTTATTAAACTCTAGTTACTTTACCAGATTTTAAAGCACGTGCAGAAACCCAAACTTTTTTAGGTTTACCGTCAACTAGGATTCTAACTTTTTGAAGGTTAGCGTTCCATCTACGTTTTGTAGAGTTTAAAGCGTGTGAACGTCTGTTACCAGTCGAAGCTTTACGACCTGTTACGAAACATTGTTTACCCATATGAGTACCTCCTTTAATAAATATAAATACACATAACTACTTATATACTTAATAAAGATAGCATAATCTCATATGAAAAACAATCAATAATTTTCACATAAAAGTCAAAAATACTGACTTTTGTGATATAATTGTAGACTGTGAAGTTATGTAGTATGATATTTTAGAGAAATAACAGAATGTAACAATTAAACTTTTTATTTAATGATACTACATTTATTAATAAGAACTGCTTAAGGACATATAACATGCGATGGAATTTAATCATTGTAAAATAGGCAATCCAAACGTCAGTCATTATATTAAGTTTCTATACATTGGAATAATACGGACGAATTTTCAATGAAACTTAGAGAATTTATGACTACGCTAAGTGGTAAAATTTTAAAAGTGAATTAGGGAAATTGAAAAATCAACTTTGAAATTTAGGAGGGACAAAGATATGACATTAGAGATTTCAAATGACTACGGCAAAATTGATATTTCAAACGAAGTGATTGCTTCGGTTGTAGGTGGAAAGGCCGTTGAATGTTATGGTATTGTAGGAATGGCATCTAGACAACAAGTTAGAGCTGGTATTGCAGAAATATTGGGACATGAAAACTACGCAAAAGGTATTAAAGTAACGGAAAATAATGGTGTAGTTGATATAGATATGTACATCATTGTTAGTTACGGTGTGAAAATATCTGAAGTTGCCAATAATGTTCAATCAACAGTGAAATATACTTTGGAAAAATCACTTAATGTATCAGTAAATTCAATCAATATATATGTACAAGGTGTACGTGTGAATAATACAGGCAAGAAAATTTAGGAGGACAACTTGAAATGATTAGCAAAATTAATGGTAAATTATTTGCCGACATGATTATACAAGGGGCACAAAATTTATCTAACAATGCAGATTTCGTAGATTCATTAAATGTGTATCCAGTGCCAGATGGTGATACAGGAACTAATATGAATCTTACTATGACTTCAGGTCGTGAAGAAGTAGAGAATAATTTATCAAAAAATATCGGTGAATTAGGTAAAACATTCTCAAAAGGTTTACTAATGGGTGCAAGAGGTAACTCTGGTGTCATCTTGTCACAATTATTCAGAGGATTTTGTAAAAATATTGAAAGTGAATCTGAAATTAATTCAAAATTATTAGCTGAAAGTTTTCAAGCTGGTGTAGAAACAGCATATAAAGCAGTAATGAAACCTGTTGAAGGGACGATATTAACTGTCGCTAAAGATGCAGCGCATGCAGCAGTTGAAAAAGCACAAAACACTGAGGACTGCATTGAATTAATGGCTTATATTATTGATAAAGCTAATGAATCTCTTGAAAATACACCAAACTTATTGGCAGTGCTAAAAGAAGTTGGAGTCGTTGATAGTGGTGGTAAAGGATTACTATGTGTTTATGAAGGTTTCTTAAAAGCACTTAAAGGTGAAAAAGTAGAAGCGAAAGTTGAGAAACTTGATAAAGATGAATTTGTACATGATGAGCATGACTTCCATGGTGTAATTAACACTGAAGATATCATCTATGGTTATTGTACTGAAATGATGGTTCGTTTCGGTAAAAATAAAAAAGCATTTGATGAACAAGAATTCAGACAAGATATGAGTCAATTTGGTGATTCATTACTAGTAATTAATGATGATGAAATCGTAAAAGTTCATGTGCATACAGAACACCCAGGTGATGTGTTTAATTATGGTCAACAATATGGTGAATTAATTAAACTTAAAGTTGAAAATATGAGAGAACAACATCGTGAAGTAATTAGAAAAGAACAACATACAACTAAGCCAGAAATGGAAACAGTTGAAACAGCCATCATTACTATTTCTATGGGTGAAGGTATTTCAGAAATATTTAAATCAATGGGCGCAACACATATTATTAGTGGTGGGCAAACAATGAATCCATCTACTGAAGATATCGTCAAAGTTATCGAACAATCACAATGTAAACGCGCTATCATTTTACCAAACAATAAAAATATTTTAATGGCAAGTGAACAAGCTGCAAGTATTGTAGATGCAGAAGCGGTAGTGATTCCAACTAAATCAATTCCACAAGGTATAAGTGCATTATTCCAATACGATGTGGATGCATCTCTTGAAGACAATAAAATGCAAATGACTGAAGCAGTTAATGCTGTTAAATCGGGTTCTTTAACGTATGCTGTGCGCGATACGAAAATCGACGGTGTTGAGATTAAAAAGGATGCATTCATGGGCTTGATTGAAGACAAGATTGTAAGTAGTCAAAGTGACCAATTTGCAACAATTTCTGAATTATTAAATGTAATGTTAGCTGAAGATAGTGAGATACTAACTGTCATTATTGGGCAAGATGCGGATAAAGCAGTGACAGATGAAATGCTAAATTGGGTTGAAGAACAATATCCTGATGTTGAAGTAGAAGTTCATGAAGGTGGACAACCAATTTATCAATATTTCTTTTCAGTTGAATAAAAATAAATTAAAAAACTACCGACAATAAAAAGTGTTGGTAGTTTTTTATTTATAATTTGAATATGAAATGACATAGTTGATAGTCAATAAAAATATCATGTTTAACTTGGACATGATAAAATAAAGTACATATTTAGTGAACGGAAAATCAAACTAAACATAGGTGATTCATTTTGGCGAAAGTTAATTTAATAGAAAGTCCATATAGTTTAAGAGAACTTAAAGGTATAGGACCTAAAAAGATAGAAGTTTTACAACAATTAAATATACATACAGTAGAAGACCTCGTTTTGTATTTGCCAACAAGATATGAAGATAATACAGTCATTGATTTAAACCAAGCTGAAGATCAAGCAACTGTTAATATTGTAGGGCAAGTATATACTGCACCAATAGTGGCATTTTTTGGAAGAAATAAATCAAAATTAACCGTTCATTTAATGGTTAATAACATTGCGGTCAAGTGTATATTTTTCAATCAACCATACTTAAAAAAGAAAATCGAATTAAATCAAACAATAACAGTAAAAGGTAAATGGAATAGAGTTAAACAAGAAATTACTGGCAATAGAGTATTCTTCAATTCGGAATCTGTTCAATCTCCGGAAAATTCGGATATTCAGCTTGAACCGGTTTATCGCATTAAAGAAGGTATTAAACAGAAGCAATTGAGAGATCAAATCAGACAAGCATTAAGTGATGTAACGATTCATGAATGGTTAACAGATGAGTTGAGAGAGAAGTATAAACTAGAAACATTAGATTTTACATTGAATACTTTACATCATCCTAAAAACAAGTCGGAATTATTACGTGCTCGTAGAACCTATGCTTTCACAGAGTTGTTTTTATTCGAATTACGTATGCAATGGCTTAACAGATTAGAAAAGTCATCCGATGATGCGATTGAAATTGATTACGATTTAAATGAAGTGAAAGCGTTTATAGAACGATTGCCTTTTGAACTTACGGATGCTCAAAAATCCAGTGTGAATGAAATATTCAGAGATTTGAAAGCGCCAATACGCATGCATCGTTTACTTCAAGGTGATGTGGGTTCTGGGAAAACGGTTGTTGCAGCAATTTGCATGTATGCATTGAAAACTGCTGGATATCAATCAGCATTAATGGTTCCGACTGAAATTTTAGCTGAACAACATGCTGAAAGCTTGATTTCTTTGTTTGGTGATTCTATGAATGTAGCGTTACTTACTGGGTCTGTTAAAGGTAAGAAACGTAAAATTCTTTTAGAACAACTTGAAAATGGTACGATCGATTGTTTAATTGGAACCCATGCATTGATTCAAGATGATGTTATTTTTCAAAATGTCGGATTGGTAATAACTGATGAACAACATCGTTTTGGTGTGAACCAACGCCAACTTTTAAGAGAAAAAGGTGCCATGACAAATGTCTTATTTATGACCGCTACACCTATTCCAAGAACATTAGCAATTTCAGTGTTTGGTGAAATGGACGTATCATCAATTAAACAACTGCCAAAAGGACGTAAACCTATTATTACAACATGGGCAAAGCATGAGCAATATGATAAAGTCTTGATGCAGATGACTGCAGAATTGAAAAAAGGTCGACAGGCATATGTTATTTGTCCTCTTATAGAAAGTTCTGAGCACCTCGAAGATGTTCAAAATGTTGTGGCTTTATTTGAATCATTGCAACAATATTATGGAGTGTCACGTGTAGGTCTACTACACGGAAAATTATCTGCAGATGAAAAAGATGATGTTATGCAAAAATTTAGTAATCATGAGATTGATATTTTAGTATCTACAACAGTAGTCGAAGTAGGTGTTAATGTGCCAAATGCTACTTTTATGATGATTTATGATGCTGATCGATTTGGATTATCTACTTTGCATCAGTTGAGAGGTCGTGTAGGAAGAAGTGATCAACAAAGTTATTGTGTTTTAATAGCATCACCTAAAACTGAAACAGGTATCGAAAGAATGACGATTATGACACAAACAACAGATGGTTTTGAGCTGAGTGAGCGCGATTTAGAAATGCGAGGGCCAGGTGATTTCTTTGGTGTTAAACAAAGTGGTTTGCCAGACTTTTTAGTCGCTAATTTAGTTGAAGATTATCGCATGTTAGAAGTTGCTCGTGATGAAGCGGCAGAACTGATTCATTCTGGTGTATTCTTTGAAAATACGTATCAACATTTGCGTCATTTTATTGAGGAGAATTTATTACATCGAAGTTTTGACTAATTGTTATAAATTTGTAGAATTTCTATGGAATTCTCTGTGTTGGGGCCCACCCCAACTTGCATTGTTTGTAGAATTTCTTTTCGAAATTCTCTGTGTTGGGGCCCCGCCAACTACTACCTATATAACATTTTAGTTCCTTAAACTTTGTGACTTATTAAAAATGGTTTCAGAGATGAGTATACACACATTATTTTAAATATGTGATAAGTTGTTTTTAAAATGCTAAGTGCAACACTTCGTTATTTGAGTGATATGACACTGGAACTATTTGAATGTAAAGTGGTATTTTAACAATTTATAAATTTTCGACTAAATAATAACTAAATATTACAGTTATTTGTTGAGTGATTTAAATAGAAAGTGTTATGATATGTGAGGAATGTTTAAGACTAGGTACTAAAAAATGAGGGGTGAGACGTTGAAACTAAAGAAAGACAAACGTAGAGAAGCAATCAGACAACAAATTGATAGCAATCCCTTCATCACAGATCATGAACTAAGCGATTTATTTAATGTTAGTATTCAAACAATTCGTTTAGATCGTACTTTTTTAAACATCCCTGAATTAAGGAAGCGCATTAAATTAGTTGCTGAAAAAAATTATGACCAAATAAGTTCAATTGAAGAACAAGAATTTATTGGTGATTTGATTCAAGTCAATCCAAACGACAAAGCGCAATCGATATTAGATATTACATCGGATTCTGTTTTTCATAAATCTGGAATTGCGCGTGGACATGTATTATTCGCTCAAGCCAATTCATTATGTGTTGCACTTATAAAGCAACCAACTGTTTTGACACATGAAAGTACTATTCAATTTATTGAAAAAGTTAAATTAAATGATACAGTGAGAGCGGAAGCACAAGTTGTAAATCAAACAACGAAACATTATTACGTCGAAGTAAAGTCATATGTTAAACATAAATTAGTTTTCAAAGGAAATTTTAAAATGTTTTATGATAAGCGAGGATAAAAATATGGTTAAATTAGCAATTGATATGATGGGTGGCGACAACGCGCCTGATATCGTATTAGAAGCGGTACAAAAGGCTGTCGAAGATTTTAAAGATTTAGAAATTATATTATTCGGTGATAAAGCGAAATATACTTTGAATCATGAGCGAATCGAATTTAGACATTGTTCTGAAAAGATTGAAATGGAAGATGAACCTGTTAGGGCAATTAAACGTAAAAAAGATAGTTCAATGGTGAAAATGGCTGAAGCTGTAAAATCAGGTGAGGCAGATGGATGTGTTTCAGCAGGTAATACAGGTGCTTTGATGTCAGCTGGTTTATTCATTGTCGGTCGTATCAAAGGTGTCGCAAGACCGGCATTAGTTGTAACTTTGCCGACAATCGATGGTAAAGGTTTTGTCTTTTTAGACGTTGGCGCCAATGCAGATGCTAAGCCAGAACATTTATTACAATATGCTCAATTAGGTAATATTTATGCTCAAAAGATTAGAGGTATTAATAATCCAAAAATTTCTTTATTAAACATAGGCACTGAACCAGCAAAAGGTAATAGTTTAACGAAAAAATCTTATTCGCTATTAGATCAAGAAGACACATTAAATTTTGTTGGAAACATTGAAGCGAAAACATTAATGGATGGCGATACTGATGTTGTAGTTACAGATGGCTATACAGGAAACATGGTACTTAAAAATTTAGAAGGTACTGCAAAATCAATTGGCAAAATGTTGAAAGATACCATTATGAGTAGTACTAAAAATAAAATAGCAGGAGCAATTTTGAAAAAAGATTTAGATGCATTTGCTAAAAAAATGGATTACTCAGAATATGGTGGTTCAGTACTTTTAGGATTAGAAGGAACCGTAGTAAAAGCGCATGGTAGTTCTAATGCAAAAGCTTTTTATTCTGCAATTAGACAAGCGAAAATCGCTGGAGAGCAAAATATTGTTCGAACAATGAAAGAGACTGTAGGTGAATCAAATGGGTAAAACAGCAATTATTTTTCCAGGACAAGGTGCCCAAAAAGTTGGTATGGCACAAGATTTATATAACAACAATGAACTAGCAACTGAAATTTTAACTTCAGCAGCAAATACATTAGATTTTGATATTTTAGAGACGATGTTTACTGATGAAGATGGCAAATTAGGTGAAACAGAAAACACACAACCAGCTTTATTAACACATAGTTCTGCATTATTGGTAGCACTTAGAAATTTGAATCCAGATTATACTATGGGGCATAGTTTAGGTGAGTATTCAAGTTTAGTTGCAGCTAATGTATTATCATTTGAAGATGCAGTTAAAATTGTTAGAAAACGCGGTCAATTAATGGCACAAGCATTTCCAACTGGCGTAGGTAGCATGGCAGCTGTGTTGGGCTTAGATTACAAAGAAGTTGATAATATATGCAAATCGTTATCAACAGAAGATATGATCATCGAACCAGCAAATATAAATTGTCCAGGACAAATTGTTGTTTCAGGTCACAAAGAATTAATTGATGAACTTGTTGAAAAAGGTAAATCTTTAGGCGCAAAACGTGTGATGCCTCTTGCGGTTTCAGGGCCATTCCATTCTTCGTTAATGAAAGTTATTGAAGAAGACTTTTTAAATTATATTAATCAATTCGAATGGAACGATGCAAAGTTTCCTGTAGTTCAAAATGTAAACGCTCAAGGTGAGACGGATAAAGAAGTAATTAAATTGAACATGGTAAAACAACTATATTCACCAGTACAATTTATTAAATCGACTGAATGGTTAATAGATCAAGGTGTTGATCATTTCATTGAGATAGGTCCTGGTAAAGTTTTATCTGGCTTAATTAAAAAAATAAATAGAGATGTTAAATTAACATCTATTCAAACTTTAGAAGATGTGAAAGGATGGAATGAAAATGACTAAAAGTGCTTTAGTAACAGGAGCATCAAGAGGTATTGGACGTAGTATAGCGTTACAATTAGCAGAAGAAGGATATAATGTAGCAGTAAACTATGCAGGCAGCAAAGAGAAAGCTGAAGCAGTAGTCGAAGAAATTAAAGCTAAAGGTGTAGACAGTTTTGCAATTCAAGCAAATGTTGCTGATGCCGATGAAGTGAAAGCAATGATTAAAGAAGTGGTGAGTCAATTTGGCTCTTTAGATGTTTTAGTAAATAATGCCGGTATTACGCGTGATAATTTATTAATGCGTATGAAAGAACAAGAGTGGGATGATGTTATTGACACGAACTTAAAAGGTGTATTTAATTGCATCCAAAAAGCAACACCTCAGATGTTAAGACAACGTAGTGGAGCAATTATTAACTTATCAAGTGTTGTTGGTGCTGTAGGTAATCCTGGACAAGCTAATTATGTTGCTACTAAAGCGGGTGTAATTGGATTAACAAAATCTGCAGCGCGTGAATTAGCTTCACGTGGTATTACAGTTAACGCTGTAGCTCCTGGATTTATTGTTTCTGATATGACAGATGCATTAAGTGATGAGTTAAAAGAACAAATGCTTACGCAAATTCCATTAGCTCGTTTCGGGCAAGATACTGATATTGCCAACACTGTTGCATTCTTAGCATCAGATAAAGCGAAATATATTACTGGACAAACTATTCATGTAAATGGCGGTATGTTCATGTAATATATTTGAGCTAAAGCTCATTGACGCAGTAGCTGACTGGTCATCCAAAGGAGAATTGCCTGACCTAGTCAACTTTGCGGGGGAAATTCTAAGCAACCTAGATAAGGTTCCAGAATTTCTCCCTAAGAAACAGTAATCAATAAAATTGATAACTGGTCAGAGGAATACCTGAGCTAAAGCTCATGCATAAGAAACAGTAATCATTAAAAATGATAACTGGTCAGAGGAACACTTGAGCTAAAGCTCATGCATAAGAAACAGTAATCAATAAAATTGATAACTGATCAGAGGAACACCTGAGCTAAAGCTCAAGGAAAAGATGCAGTAATCAATAAAATTGATAACTGGTCAAAGGAACACTTGAGCTAAAGCTCAAGGAAAAGATGCAGTAATCAATAAAATTGAAAACTGATCAGAGGAATACCTGAGCTAAAGCTCATGCATAAGAAACAGTAATCAATAAAATTGATAACTGTTTCTAAAATTTCTACTTGTTTTTTAGAATTTAAAATGGGAAAATATAGTAGTCTATGTATAGGCATTTTTAAAGGAGGTGAATCGACGTGGAAAATTTCGATAAAGTAAAAGATATCATCGTTGACCGTTTAGGTGTAGACGCTGATAAAGTAACTGAAGATGCATCTTTCAAAGATGATTTAGGCGCTGACTCACTTGATATCGCTGAATTAGTAATGGAATTAGAAGACGAGTTTGGTACTGAAATTCCTGATGAAGAAGCTGAAAAAATCAACACTGTTGGTGATGCTGTTAAATTTATTAACAGTCTTGAAAAATAATAAATCTTACATCTGGGTCGTCAGTATTGTCGACTCAGTTTTTTTCTTTAATTATCAATAGTTTTAACGTAAAATTAAAGATGATTCGAGAGCAATACATAAAGGAGATAATGAAATGTCTAAACAAAAGAAAAGTGAGATAGTAAATCGTTTTAGAAAGCGCTTTGATACTAAAATGACAGAATTAGGCTTTACTTATCATAATATTGATTTATACCAACAAGCATTTTCACATTCAAGTTTTATTAATGATTTTAATATGAATCGCTTAGATCACAACGAACGTTTAGAATTTTTGGGTGATGCGGTATTAGAATTGACGGTTTCACGATATTTATTTGATAAACACCCTAACTTGCCGGAAGGGAATTTAACAAAAATGCGTGCCACTATTGTATGTGAGCCCTCACTTGTAATATTTGCGAATAAAATTGGATTAAACGAAATGATTTTACTTGGGAAAGGTGAAGAAAAAACCGGTGGACGTACACGACCATCATTAATTTCTGATGCATTTGAAGCATTTATAGGTGCCATGTACTTAGATCAAGGATTAGATGTGGTTTGGCGCTTTGCTGAGAAAGTTATTTTCCCGCATGTAGAACAAAATGAATTATTAGGTGTTGTTGATTTTAAAACGCAATTTCAAGAATATGTACATCAACAAAATAAAGGTGATGTAACATATAACCTGATTAAAGAAGAAGGTCCTGCACATCATCGATTATTTACATCTGAAGTTATCTTGCAAGGACAAGCAATAGCTGAAGGTAAAGGGAAAACAAAAAAAGAATCAGAGCAACGTGCTGCTGAAAGCGCATATAAACAATTAAAACAAATAAAATAATGTGTGAATAGATATTAAAAAAGGGTTTATGAAAGAATTTTTTATATTTTATTGAACAACTGTGTTATAAACTTTACATAAATGAATTAAAACTTGCACATGTTCTATAAAATAGTGATAAGGAGTTAAGAATGGTTTATTTAAAATCAATAGATGCCATTGGATTTAAATCTTTTGCAGATCAAACGAATGTACAATTTGATAAAGGTGTTACTGCAATAGTTGGTCCAAATGGAAGTGGTAAAAGTAATATTACAGATGCCATTAAATGGGTATTGGGTGAACAATCAGCAAAATCACTACGTGGTTCTAAAATGGAAGATATAATTTTTTCAGGAGCAGAACACCGTAAGGCCCAAAATTATGCTGAAGTACAATTAAGACTAGATAATCATTCTAACAAGCTCAGCGTTGATGAAAATGAAGTTGTTGTCACAAGAAGATTATATCGCAGCGGTGAAAGTGAGTACTACTTAAATAATGATCGTGCAAGGTTAAAAGATATTGCCGATTTATTTTTAGATTCTGGATTGGGTAAAGAAGCTTATAGTATTATATCTCAAGGTAGAGTCGATGAGATACTTAATGCGAAACCAATTGATAGACGTCAAATTATTGAAGAATCAGCAGGAGTGCTTAAATACAAAAAGCGTAAAGCTGAATCATTAAATAAATTGGATCAAACTGAGGATAATTTAACTAGGGTTGAAGATATTTTATACGATTTAGAAGGTCGTGTAGAACCACTTAAAGAAGAGGCGACAGTTGCAAAAGAATATAAAACACTTTCACAACAAATGAAGCATAGCGACATCGTTGTAACAGTGCATGATATCGATCAATATACTAATGATAATCAACAATTAGATCAACGTTTAAATGATTTAAAAGGTCAACAAGCTGCAAAAGAATCGGATAAACAAAGTCTAAGCCAGAAAATCCAACAATATAAAGGTGAACGCCAGCAAATTGATAACGATGTTGAGTCGATGAACTATCAATTAGTAAAAGCGACTGAAGCATTTGAAAAATACACTGGTCAGTTAAATGTTTTGGAAGAGCGAAAGAAGAATCAATCTGAAACAAATGCTCGTTATGAAGAGGAACAAGAAAATTTAAATGAGCTTTTGGAAAATATAATAAATGAACAGACAGAAGCCAAAAGCACTCTTGAAACTTTAAAAGCGAAACAAAAAGAACTTAATGGTATTATTCGTCAATTAGAAGAACAGTTATATATTTCTGATGAAGCGCATGATGAAAAATTAGAAGAAATTAAAAATGAATACTACACTTTAATGTCTGAACAATCTGATGTTAATAATGATATTCGCTTTTTAAAACATACAATCGAAGAAAATGAAGCTAAAAAATCAAGACTTGATTCTCGATTAGTTGAAGTTTTTGAACAATTAAAAGAAATTCAGGGTCAAATTGAAACAACGAAAAAGGACTATCAGAAAGTTAGCAAAGAATTAGCTATCGTTGATAAAGAAATTAAAGACATAGAAAAAGCACTAACTGATACTAAAAAATCGCAAAATGAATATGAAGAGAAATTATATCAAGCGTATCGATATACTGAAAAAATGAAAACGCGTATTGATAGTTTAGCTACACAAGAAGAGGAGTATACGTATTTCTTTAATGGTGTTAAACATATTTTAAAAGCTAAACATAAAGATTTGAAAGGTATTCATGGTGCAGTTGCTGAAATTATTGATGTACCCTCAAAATTAACACAAGCAATAGAGACAGCGTTAGGTGCATCTTTGCAACATATTATTGTTGATTCGGAAAAAGACGGACGTAATGCTATTCAATTTTTAAAAGAGCGTAACTTAGGCCGTGCAACGTTCTTACCATTAAATGTAATTCAAAGTAGAGTAATTGCAACGGAAATTAAATCGATTGCGAGTAATACTGACGGATTTATTAGTATCGCTTCGGAGGCTGTGAAAGTAGCTCCTGAATATCAAAATATAATCGGGAATTTATTAGGAAATACAATTATTGTTGATCACTTAAAGCATGCAAATGAATTGGCTCGTGCGATTAAATATCGAACACGTATCGTTACACTTGAAGGTGATATTGTAAATCCAGGTGGTTCTATGACAGGTGGTGGAGCTCGAAAATCTAAGAGTATCTTGTCGCAAAAAGATGAGCTGACTACTATGAGGAGTCAATTAGAAGACTATTTACGTCAAACTGAGTCATTTGAACAACAATTTAAAGATTTAAAAACAAAAAGCGATCAATTAAGTGAACAATATTTTGAAAAAAGTCAAAAACATAATGTTTTAAAAGAGCAAGTCCATCATTTAGAAATGGAACTTGACCGATTAACAACTCAAGAAACACAAATAAAAAATGATCATGAAGAGTTTGAATTTGAAAAAAATGATGGTTATACAAGTGATAAGAGTCGTCAAACTTTAAGTGAAAAAGAAGCACAATTAGAAAGTATTAAAGTATCATTAAAACGTTTAGAGGATGAAATTGAACGTTATACTAAACTTTCTAAGGAAGGTAAAGAAAGTGTTACAAAAACACAACAATCATTGCACCAAAAACAATCTGATTTAGCTGTTGTAAAAGAGCGAATTAAAGCACAACAACAAACAATTGAACGGTTAAATAATCAACATCAACAAACGAAGCATCAATTAAAAGAAGTTAAAGAAAAAATTGAATTCTTTAATTCTGACGAAGTAATGGGTGAACAAGCTTTTCAAAATATTAAAGATCAAATTAATGGTCAACAAGAAACAAGAACACGTTTATCAGATGAATTAGACAAATTAAAACAGCAGCGTATTGACTTGAATGCACAAATTGACACTCAAGAAGCAATGTTGCAAGAATGCCATCAAGATATTTTATCGATAGAGAATCACTATCAAGATATTAAAGCCGAGCAATCTAAACTAGATGTCCTGATTCACCATGCAATGGATCATCTAAATGATGAATATCAATTAACAGTTGAACGCGCTAAAGCTGAATATGTAAGTGAAGAGTCGATTGATACTTTGCGTAAAAAAGTAAAATTAATGAAGATGTCTATTGAAGAGTTAGGACCTGTGAATTTGAATGCAATTGAACAATTTGAAGAATTGAATGAACGCTATACATTTTTAAGCGAACAACGTACAGATCTTCGTAAAGCCAAAGAAACGTTAGAGCAAATCATTAATGAAATGGACCAAGAAGTTACGGAGCGTTTTAAAGAAACATTCCATGCGATTCAAGGACATTTTACTACTGTTTTCAAACAATTGTTTGGCGGTGGTCAAGCAGAATTACAATTGACAGAATCTGATTATTTAACTGCGGGTATTGATATTGTAGTTCAGCCACCAGGTAAAAAATTACAACATTTGTCATTATTAAGTGGCGGTGAACGTGCATTAACGGCAATAGCCCTTTTATTTGCCATTTTAAAAGTAAGATCTGCACCTTTTGTTATACTAGATGAAGTTGAAGCGGCATTGGATGAAGCAAACGTCATCAGATATGCGAAATACTTAAATGAATTGTCAGATGAAACACAATTCATAGTAATTACACACCGTAAAGGGACGATGGAATTTGCAGATAGATTATATGGTGTAACAATGCAAGAATCGGGTGTAACTAAACTTGTTAGTGTGAATTTAAATACAATAGATGATGTGTTGAAGGAGGAGCAATCATGAGCTTTTTTAAACGCTTAAAAGATAAGTTTGCTACAAATAAAGAAAATGAAGAAGTAAAATCATTAAATGAGGAACAAAGTCAAGATAAAGTAGATGATACACGTTCAAATGATTCAACACAGGACGTAAATGAAGTTGAAGAAACAGTTGAAGTGAAAAAGAAGCCTAGAAAATTAAGTGAAGCGGACTTTGATGATGATGGTTTAATTTCGATTGAAGATTTTGAAGAAATTGAAGCTCAAAAAATGGGCGCTAAATTTAAAGCAGGACTTGAAAAATCACGTCAAAACTTCCAAGAGCAATTAAATAACTTAATTGCTAGATACCGTAAAGTAGATGAGGACTTTTTTGAAGCTTTAGAAGAAATGCTAATTACAGCAGATGTAGGCTTTAATACTGTAATGACATTAACTGAAGAACTACGTATGGAAGCACAACGAAGAAACATTCAAGATACTGAAGATTTACGTGAAGTCATCGTCGAGAAAATTGTTGAAATTTATCATCAAGAAGACGATAATTCTGAAGCGATGAATTTAGAAGATGGTCGTTTAAATGTCATTTTAATGGTAGGTGTAAATGGTGTTGGTAAAACAACAACTATCGGGAAATTAGCTTATCGATATAAAATGGAAGGCAAAAAAGTAATGCTAGCAGCTGGTGATACATTTAGAGCTGGTGCTATTGATCAGTTGAAAGTGTGGGGCGAACGCGTCGGTGTGGACGTTATTAGTCAAAGTGAAGGTTCAGATCCAGCGGCCGTTATGTATGATGCGATTAATGCAGCTAAAAATAAAAATATTGATATCTTAATATGCGACACAGCTGGCCGTTTGCAAAACAAGACGAATCTAATGCAAGAGTTAGAAAAAGTTAAACGCGTAATTAATCGTGCTGTACCTGACGCACCACATGAAGCATTGTTATGTTTAGATGCAACTACAGGTCAAAATGCATTATCTCAAGCCAGAAACTTTAAAGAAGTTACCAATGTTACTGGGATCGTGTTAACAAAATTAGATGGTACTGCAAAAGGTGGTATTGTTTTAGCTATTCGAAATGAATTGCATATTCCTGTTAAATACGTAGGTTTAGGTGAACAATTAGATGATTTACAACCATTTAACCCAGAAAGCTATGTTTATGGTCTATTTGCGGATATGATTGAGCAAAATGAAGATATTACAACAGTTGAAGACAATAAAGATGAAGCAGACGAAAAGGATGTTCAACATGGGCCAAAATGATTTAGTTAAAACATTGCGCATGAACTATCTGTTTGACTTTTATCAATCACTATTGACGAATAAACAACGCAATTATTTAGAATTGTTTTACTTAGAAGATTATTCGTTAAGTGAAATTGCCGATACTTTTAATGTGAGTAGACAAGCAGTTTATGATAATATAAGAAGAACTGGCGATTTAGTTGAAGATTATGAAAAGAAGCTAGAATTATATCGAAAATTTGAGCAACGCCGTGATATATATGAGCAAATGAAACAACATTTAAATGATCCTGAGCAAATAAAACGTTATATTCAACAATTAGAAGACTTAGAATAGTTTAAATATAGGGAGGACAACGATATGGCATTTGAGGGCTTATCAGAACGCCTGCAAGCAACGATGCAAAAAATGCGTGGTAAAGGTAAACTTACTGAAACTGACATAAAGACTATGATGCGTGAAGTAAGATTAGCATTACTTGAGGCTGACGTTAACTTTAAAGTTGTAAAAGAATTTATTAAAACAGTTTCAGAGCGTGCTTTAGGTTCGGACGTTATGCAATCACTAACACCGGGTCAACAAGTGATTAAGATTGTACAAGACGAGTTAACGAAGCTAATGGGTGGAGAAAACACATCGATTAATATGTCTAATAAACCACCAACTGTTGTGATGATGGTAGGTTTACAAGGGGCAGGTAAAACAACAACTGCTGGTAAATTAGCATTATTAATGCGTAAGAAATACAACAAAAAACCCATGTTAGTAGCAGCAGATATCTACCGTCCAGCAGCGATTAATCAATTACAAACAGTTGGTAAACAAATT
Organism: Staphylococcus argenteus; assembly: GCF_000236925.1. NCBI lineage: Bacteria > Bacillati > Bacillota > Bacilli > Caryophanales > Staphylococcaceae > Staphylococcus > Staphylococcus argenteus. Next base: position 1,198,985 of record NC_016941.1, read on the forward strand.
GATATTCCTGTTTATAGTGAAGGAGATCAAGTTAAACCACAACAAATTGTTACGAATGCATTACAACATGCTAAAGATGAACATTTAGACTTTGTAATCATTGATACAGCAGGTCGATTACACATTGATGAAGCATTGATGAATGAACTGAAAGAAGTTAAAGAAATTGCTAAACCCAATGAAATCATGCTTGTTGTAGATTCAATGACTGGTCAAGATGCTGTCAACGTTGCAGAGTCATTTGACAATCAATTAGATGTGACTGGTGTGACTTTGACAAAATTAGACGGAGACACTCGTGGTGGTGCAGCTTTATCTATTCGTTCAGTAACTCAAAAACCAATTAAATTTGTAGGTATGAGTGAGAAATTAGATGGTTTAGAACTATTCCATCCTGAACGTATGGCATCACGAATTTTAGGTATGGGTGATGTATTAAGTTTAATTGAAAAAGCGCAACAAGATGTGGATCAAGAAAAAGCAAAAGACTTAGAGAAAAAGATGCGTGAGTCATCATTTACGTTAGATGATTTCTTAGAACAACTTGATCAAGTGAAAAATTTAGGACCACTGGATGATATTATGAAAATGATTCCAGGTATGAACAAAATGAAAGGGCTAGATAAGCTTAATATGAGTGAAAAGCAAATTGATCATATTAAAGCGATTATCCAGTCTATGACACCAGCTGAAAGAAACAATCCAGATACATTAAACGTGTCGCGTAAGAAGCGTATTGCTAAAGGTTCTGGACGCTCATTACAAGAAGTTAATCGCTTAATGAAACAATTTAACGATATGAAAAAAATGATGAAACAATTTACTGGTGGCGGTAAAGGTAAAAAAGGTAAACGAAATCAAATGCAAAATATGTTAAAAGGTATGAACTTACCATTTTAATTTTTGATAAAAACATCAATCTTTAATTCAAGTTAAGGTTGGTGTTTTTACATTTATAGTATTGTAATTAAAGTTTTATAGAGAGGGTGGGACATTAAGTTCTTAGGCAATGTAAAAAAGCTGATTTCTATTAATTATTTGATAGAAATCAGCTTTTTTGATATGCATTTTATAATGTACAGCTCGTTGAGCTGCTATTTCCCTTATATTAAGTGCCATTAATACAAAACCTAGCTCTCGTTTAACTTTATTTATTCCTCGAACTGACATTCGAGTGAAACCCAAAATAGCCTTCATAAATCCAAAAACAGGCTCTACATCAATTTTTCTTTGACTATAGATTTTTTTCGTTTCTGGTTCAGAAAGCTTTTGGTTAATTTTGGCCTTAAAGTATTCCCAATTATAATTCTTCATAATTTTCTTATTGGATTTCGAATTTGGCTTCATGCATGGATTTCTCATAGAACATGCTGAACAGTCATCACATTAATATAGTTTGAAGTCACGTTTAAAACCATATCTATCATTACGGTATACATATCTTTTAAAACCTATTCTTTTGTTATTAGGACATATAAATTCATCATTAAGTTCGTCGTATTTCCAATTTTGAGTGTTAAAAATGTCACTTTTAAACTTTCTAGTTTTATCTTTAATAAACATGCCATACGTAATAAGTGGTGTTTTATAAAATTATCTATAATAGCCATATAGTTTTGCTCACTACCATAACCTGCATCAGCTACAATATACTCTGGTAAATAACCGAAGGTATTTTGAATCATTGTTAAAAATGGAATTAAAGTTCTAGTATCTGTTGGGTTTTGAAATAGGTCATAGGATAAAACAAATTGAGAATTTGTCGCTATTTGTAAATTGTATCCTGGCTTAAGTTGGCCATTTTTCATATGGTCTTCCTTCATTTTCATAAAAGTTGCATCATGATCAGTTTTAGAAAAGCTATTTCTATCTTTAAGAATCAATTTTTGTTCTTCATATTTACTTTTTCTTTCAGAATAATCATCAAGTTTATTTTTGAACTTCTTAATCTCAGTTCTTTTTTTACGGGTCTGTTTTCTAATTTGAGCACAATCTTCGTTCTCAATAGAATGACTTAAATCTTCGATTTCTTTATCTAAATGATTACCAATTAAATCAATTTCTTCTATTGTTAAATCGCTATCTCCATCTTCTTTTATCTCTGGTATTATTTTTTCTTCAACTAAGTAACGATATAATGCTTTTGAATTTTCGTTCAATTGCGATTCATGATTTTGAATACTTTTCTTCCACACAAATGTATATCTATTGGCACTAGCTTCTACTTTTGTACCATCAATAAGATTTTGCTTTAAACATTGACTATGGAACTGAATAAATAAAGATTCAATTAACGCATCAGTATTTGGATTCACTCTAAAACGATTAATAGTTTTATACGAAAGTGTCTTATTTTTTAAAAGTATTTCAAAGTAAAATTACATGTTAATACGTAGTATTAATGGCGAGACTCCTGAGGGAGCAGTGCCAGTCGAAGACCGAGGCCCCAACACAGAAGCTGACATAAAGTCAGCTTACAACAATGTGCCAGTTGGGGTGGCTGAGACGGCACCCTAGGAAGGGACCCGTCATAAAAAATTCTATTTATAGAATTTTACAATAATGTGCCAGACGGGCATAGCGAAGCCATTCAATACGAAGTATTGTATAAATAGAGAACAGCAGTAAGATATTTTCTAGTTGAAAATTATCTTACTGCTGTTTTTTTAGGGATTTATGTCCCAGCTTCGTTCATATGAATATAATTGTGTATATTTTGATAGTAATCGAATTTAGGTTAAGCATTTCACCGATGTAATTTAGTTTTCAATTAGTTTTTGGGATAAAATATTCAATATTTTTTCAGGTAAAGAAAAAACTCTTTACAAACATTCGTACACCTGTTAATATTATTTCTTGTAGAAAATAAAAATTAAAACATGACTTAAAGGAGATTTTATAAATGGCAGTTAAAATTCGTTTAACACGTTTAGGTTCAAAAAGAAATCCATTCTATCGTATTGTAGTAGCAGATGCTCGTTCTCCACGTGACGGACGTATCATCGAACAAATCGGTACTTACAACCCAACGAGCGCTAATGCTCCAGAAATTAAAGTTGACGAAGCGTTAGCTTTAAAATGGTTGAATGATGGTGCGAAACCAACTGATACAGTTCACAATATCTTATCAAAAGAAGGTATTATGAAAAAATTCGACGAACAAAAGAAAGCTAAGTAATTTAGCTATTTTGTGGTCTAATATTTAGAATAACTCATTTGAATTAACAGCCATCATTTGATGAAAAATTGAGTGATGTGAGTTAGTTTTATAATAAGTTTTGGGGTACCATTGTGGTACCCTTTTTCTTTGAATTAAATTCAATTAAAATAGAAGAGTTCAAAGTATAGAGTTGGAGGTAATAGTATGAGAGTTGAAGTCGGGCAAATTGTTAATACACACGGCATTAAAGGTGAAATAAAAGTGAAATCCAATTCAGACTTTACAGATATTCGTTTTCAACCAGGTCAAGTGTTGACAGTTGTATATAATAATAAAGATATTGAATATACAGTTAAGTCACATAGAGTGCACAAAGGTCTACATATGCTGACATTTGAAGGAATCAATAATATCAATGATATTGAACATTTAAAAGGAAGTTCAATTTATCAAGAACGTGATCATGAAGATATAGAACTTGAAGAGAATGAATTTTATTATTCAGATATTATTGGTTGTACAGTCTTTGATAATGAAGGCACGCCAATCGGTCGAGTTATTAACATTTTTGAAACAGGCGCAAATGATGTCTGGGTAATAAAAGGCGCAAAAGAATATTTAATACCATACATTGCTGACGTTGTAAAAGAAGTTGATGTTGAAAATAAAAAAATCATCATTACACCGATGGAAGGATTATTAGAATAATGAAAATAGATTATTTAACTTTATTTCCTGAAATGTTTGATGGCGTCTTAAATCATTCAATTATGAAGCGTGCCCAAGAAAATGGTAAATTGCAAGCTAATACAGTTAATTTTAGAGATTATGCAGTTAATAAACATAATCAAGTTGATGATTATCCATATGGTGGGGGACAGGGCATGGTATTAAAGCCAGAACCTGTTTTTAATGCAATGGAAGACTTAGATGTCACAGAACAAACACGCGTTATTTTAATGTGCCCACAAGGTGAACCATTTTCACATCAGAAAGCTGTTGAATTAAGTAACGCTGAACACATTGTATTCATATGTGGACATTATGAAGGTTACGATGAACGTATCCGAACACATCTTGTTACAGATGAAATATCAATGGGTGACTATGTGTTAACTGGCGGTGAGTTACCAGCAATGACAATGACTGATGCTATTGTTAGACTTATTCCGGGAGTTTTAGGTAATGAACAGTCACATCAAGACGATTCATTTTCAGATGGTTTATTAGAATTCCCGCAATATACACGTCCTCGTGAATTTAAAGGTCTAACTGTACCAGATGTCTTATTATCTGGGAATCATGCCAATATAGATGCATGGCGACATGAACAAAAGTTAATACGCACGTATAACAAACGACCGGATTTAATTGAAAAATATCCATTAACTAAAGTAGATAAGCAAATTTTAGAAAGATATAAATTAGGATTGAAAAAAGACTAGCATTATGCTAACATAATCTGAGTGTGGAAACACAAAAATCACTATGATCCGCTGCTATATATTTGTCGAGGCAAGAACATAGGTTGAAGAGGAGAATTTATAATGACAAATCACAAATTAATCGAAGCAGTAACTAAATCACAATTACGTACAGACTTACCAAGTTTCCGTCCAGGTGATACTTTACGTGTACACGTACGTATCATTGAGGGTACTCGTGAGCGTATCCAAGTATTCGAAGGCGTTGTAATTAAACGTCGTGGCGGTGGCGTTTCTGAAACGTTTACAGTTCGTAAAATTTCATCAGGTGTTGGTGTGGAACGTACATTCCCATTACACACTCCTAAAATTGAAAAAATCGAAGTTAAACGTCGTGGTAAAGTACGTCGTGCTAAATTATATTACTTACGTAGTTTACGTGGTAAAGCTGCTAGAATCCAAGAAATTCGTTAATCAGCATTTAAACAAAGCTATGTATGAGTCAATTATGACTCAATCGATAAAACCATCTAGGTCACTTTTATGTAGTGATGTAGGTGGTTTTTTTGTGTTGCTTAGGTAAGTAAATCTGATAATATAATTGTTTTCTCTTCGCTATTCGAAAGGAGCTTTGTCAAAATAGTTATATAAATAAAAATCTACTAAGTACCATGGAAAAGGACTTAGTAGATTTATTTAATTTATTCGTACAATATCATTTTCGTATTATCCATCTCGTAAAAATAATACTACATAAAATACCCAAGATAGTAATTGATATAAGTAAGTTAAAATGAGGTGGTTGATAACTTAAATAAATCTTTGTTACATTTTTAGGTGCTTTAATACCAGTCATAACACCATTTACTTGTTCAACTTTAAGGCTTTGATCAGCAGATTTCGCTTTCATACCTTTAGTGTATGCCATTGGTAAAACTATATAGCCAGAAGAATTTTTATTTTTAGTAATAGTGTAACCTTTTTTAGTTTTACTAACTTTTACAGCCTCTAATGAATTAGAAGCGTGCTGCAACGTGCTGTAATCTTCACCATATAATCCTTTTAAATTCACGCGATATGTACCTTTAGGTAAGGATAATTTGATAGAGTCAGAAGATTTAATGCGCATCGTAACAGGTGTGACGAAACGACGATACTTATAAGTAAGCTTGTTTCTTTCTTGAGTATATTCGTTTAATTTAACAGCATGTGTTTTATCAGGTGAAAGCAACTCTAAATCCATTTCCAAATACAAATCTTTATATTTATTTGAAACTGACTTTGGTAACTGTAATGTTAACCCGCCATTTTTTTGTTTCACCTTTAATAAATGTTTCGTTGAAGATTGCCATTTTGCATCATTTAAGTTAATTTTAGAATTCGATAATAGGTTTTTATTGGCTATAAAATGAGTATTTGCATCTTTAGCGTTATTTGAAACAATCCCTTGTAACATTGCTTGTTCTTTATCTAATGGGGATTTTAAATCTTTATTATAAAATACCTTATTCGTGATATGTGCACTTGGATATTGAATCTTATTTTTAGAGTGAATCCAATGTACTTTATTTTCATTATGTTCAGAAACAATATTAAAACCATATGGCAAATTATCATCTCGATTCGTTCTGATACGACCTTTAACATTCCAAAGTGACATTAAATTTTGACGATTACCAAGTAGACGATAAGTACTATTTTTATCAATCGGCATATTAATTTGGAGTGATTTGTCATAATATTTTAAAATGTCACCATTAAAAATACTAGAATATATTGAAATGCCATTATAATGATAAATAAATGGCGAGTTTAATGCATAATCAGACATATAATCGATGCGATTTAATGGATCTTTTGCACTATGGTTAATGTTTTTAATTAGCTGGTTAATATAGCTACTGTGATAATCATGTTGTTTCATTGAGGATAGCGATTGTTGATAAGGCTTGATGGCTATATCTTTATTTTCATTTATAATTACCATTTGTTGAATTACGACGACAAACACTAACGTAGTAATAGTGACTTTTTTATAACGCCATAAATCAAATTTAAAAATTACGGCAATCATGATGAGAATGATAATTCCTACTATAAGTGCACGTGGATGTGTCGGTGATAATAATACATAAAGTAATGCAATCATGCTCACTGGAATTGCTCTGATTAAATAATATTTTATATTCAATATTGAAAAATGTTGGATGAATAATCCGCAAAGTGCGCTTGATGATAATGCTAAGATATACACCCATCGTCTTTCTGGAAATGAAAATCCATTAAAAGCACTGTCGAAATACTGTGATAATGAACCAATAAATAAGACCCATGTTAGTATAGCGAATAGCCTATAAAAGTAATAACTATATAGCTTGAATGAAAATAGTGCAATAATGGTTAATATTGAAATTGTAATGTAAAAACCATCGCTAAAGAAGAAATAGTGATAATCGATTGGTGTCAAAAATGGTATGTTGACATTGGGATTTTGTTGTCTATCGTTTTCTAAAAATGCAGAAACTCCAGTAAATAATCCAAATGAGCTAGACATTGTACTTAAAATCGTTGCCGTAATTACACAAATTAGTTTTTGCTTTCTTGAAACAATGTCATATTTGTAGCTGAAAATGAGTCGGTATAAATAGTAGCAACCTATAATAATAGCTTGATAATAACTGAAATAAAAATTGCTAAATAGTGTTAGGGCTATCGCAACAATGAAAATACCGATTTTGCGTTGTTGAAAATATCTTTCCAAACCGAGAATCGATAATGGTAATAAATATAGTAAATTACCATAAAATGACCAAGTGAAATTAAAATAAATAACAACTGTAGACATACCATATAAAATTGTGGCAATCACATTTGTCGAACGCTTAAATCTTAAAGTTTTAAAAAGATAGAAGGTCGTGACAAATGTTATGATTGCTCGTAGCATTGCCATAATAAGTTGATTTGTTGGCCAAAAATGTATGGTTGTCGGATTAAATATACCGAACGTTTCACCAATTTTAATGAATAGGAAATTTAGCCACATTAAAGGTGACAGTGAATAATAATATGATAGTCCTTTAAGATAATCGCCACCTAAGCCAAAAGATGCATCATATAAATTTGAAAAACTACTCAGATGTTCATACAAATACATTTGAAATGGCATCATTTGTCGGAATCCATCTCCAGATCCACTAAAAACTATACCATCAACAAAATAATCATAAATATAAGTAGAAAATAATATGATTGTTAGAATCAAGCTTATGAAAGTTATGAAAAAGAATTGTTTTGCATTTTTATTTAGCATCTTTTTTAACATGACATTGTCCTCAGCTTTCAATTTTAAAATTAAATTTAACTGAAATTAAAGTTAATGAAGTTCAAAATGTGTGATGACAATGATGACGGTTGAACAGTTAACTTTTAATGATTTTAATCTTTAGATTGTTTTTAGTTTATCATTAAACAAAAATATTGAATAATAAAAATGTATTTGAGAATGAAATGAGTAGTTTTTACAATAGTTAAGGAATATTGTTTAAAGTTTATATTCCCTATTTAGCATAAAATGATTAGGTTTAACTTGATCTATAGCATTGTTAAGAAATAAGTTAATGTTAAAATTAATATAGTTGAATTTCAAGATTTGCTTTATAATTAATAAGTTATTAATTTTAAGAAGGTACAGAAAAGAATAGACGAAAGTAAGGTGAAGTGAATGGTTATTCAATGGTATCCAGGACATATGGCAAAGGCCAAAAGAGAAGTAAGTGAACAGTTAAAAAAAGTAGATGTAGTATTTGAACTTGTAGATGCAAGAATTCCTTATAGTTCTAGGAATCCAATGATTGATGAGGTTATTAACCAAAAACCACGTGTGGTTATTTTAAATAAAAAAGATATGTCAAACTTAAAAGAGATGTCAAAATGGGAACAATTTTTTATTGATAAAGGATACTATCCTGTATCAGTGGATGCTAAGCACGGTAAAAATTTAAAGAAAGTGGAAGCTGCAGCAATGAAGGCGACTGCTGAAAAATTCGAACGAGAAAAATCAAAAGGACTTAAACCACGTGCAATTAGAGCGATGATCGTTGGAATACCAAATGTCGGGAAATCTACTTTAATAAATAAATTGGCAAAACGTAGTATCGCTCAAACTGGTAATAAACCTGGTGTTACAAAGCAACAACAATGGATTAAAGTAGGAAATGCTTTGCAATTATTAGATACGCCTGGAATTCTTTGGCCTAAATTTGAAGATGAAGAAGTAGGTAAAAAGTTAAGTTTAACTGGAGCGATTAAAGATAGTATCGTTCATTTAGATGAAGTAGCTATATATGGATTGAACTTTTTAATTCAAAATGATATTGAACGCTTAAAAGCACATTATAAAATTGAAGTTCCAGAAGATGCAGAGATTTTAGCTTGGTTTGATGCGATAGGTAAAAAACGTGGCTTAATACGTCGTGGAAATGAAATTGATTATGAGGCAGTTATTGAACTGATTATTTATGATATTCGAAATGCAAAAATAGGAAATTATTGTTTTGATATTTTTAAAGATATGACTGAGGAATTAGCAAATGACGCTAACAATTAAAGAAGTAACGCAGTTGATTAATGCGGTTAATACAATAGAAGAATTAGAAAATCATGAATGCTTTTTAGATGAGCGAAAAGGTGTACAAAATGCCATAGCCAGACGAAGAAAAGCGTTAGAAAAAGAACAAGCTTTAAAAGAAAAGTATGTTGTAATGACTTACTTTGAAAATGAAATATTAAAAGAGAATCCTAATGCTATTATTTGTGGTATTGATGAAGTTGGAAGAGGACCTTTAGCAGGTCCAGTCGTTGCATGCGCAACAATTTTAAATGCAGATCACAATTATCTAGGCCTTGATGACTCGAAAAAAGTATCTGTTACGAAACGCATAGAATTAAATGAGTCTTTGAAAAATAATGTAACTGCATTTGCTTATGGCATTGCAACAGCAGCAGAAATAGATGAATTTAATATTTATAAAGCTACTCAAATCGCCATGCAGCGAGCTATTGATGGATTATCAGTACAACCAACGCATTTATTGATAGACGCGATGACGCTTGATAATGCACTGCCTCAAGTATCTTTAATCAAGGGTGATGCAAGAAGTGTATCTATTGCAGCTGCAAGCATCATGGCAAAGGTTTTTCGTGATGATTATATGACACAGTTATCTAAAGATTATCCTGAATATGGTTTTGAAAAAAATGCGGGTTACGGTACCAAACAACATTTACTAGCAATCGATGATATTGGCATTATGAAAGAGCATAGAAAAAGCTTTGAACCTATAAAATCGTTACTGTAAATCGTAAAATTCAATTAAATGATAAAAAAGTAGCATTTAAGTTTACAATAGCGCTTACATTTTTTATAATTGTAAGGGAACTTAACCTAAGTAACAGGAGGATGGAAGATGAATATCCACGAGTATCAAGGTAAAGAAATATTTCGTTCAATGGGCGTTGCAGTTCCAGAAGGACGAGTAGCATTTACTGCTGAAGAAGCGGTGGAGAAAGCAAAAGAATTAAATTCTGATGTATATGTTGTAAAAGCACAAATTCATGCTGGAGGTAGAGGTAAAGCAGGCGGAGTAAAAATTGCTAAATCTTTATCTGAGGTAGAAACATACGCAAATGAATTATTAGGGAAAACTTTGGTGACACATCAAACTGGTCCAGAAGGTAAAGAAATTAAGCGTTTATATATCGAAGAAGGTTGTGCTATTCAAAAAGAATATTACGTTGGATTCGTTATTGATCGTGCGACTGACCAAGTAACATTGATGGCGTCTGAAGAAGGGGGCACTGAGATTGAAGAAGTTGCTGCGAAGACTCCTGAAAAGATCTTCAAAGAAACTATCGATCCAGTAATCGGACTTTCACCATTCCAAGCAAGACGAATTGCGTTTAATATTAATATTCCTAAAGAATCTGTTAACAAAGCTGCTAAATTCTTATTAGCACTTTATAACGTTTTCATTGAAAAAGATTGTTCAATTGTTGAAATCAACCCATTAGTGACAACTGCTGATGGTGATGTTTTAGCATTAGATGCTAAAATTAATTTTGATGATAATGCATTATTCAGACATAAAGATGTTGTAGAATTACGTGATTTAGAAGAAGAAGATCCGAAAGAGATTGAAGCGTCTAAACATGATTTATCATACATTGCATTAGATGGTGACATCGGATGTATGGTGAATGGTGCAGGTTTAGCCATGGCAACAATGGATACGATTAATCATTTCGGTGGAAACCCAGCCAATTTCTTAGATGCAGGCGGAAGCGCTACTAGAGAAAAAGTTACTGAAGCATTTAAAATCATTTTAGGTGATGAAAATGTTAAAGGTATTTTCGTAAACATTTTCGGTGGCATTATGAAATGTGATGTTATCGCAGAAGGTATCGTTGAAGCTGTAAAAGAAGTAGATTTAACATTACCGCTTGTTGTACGTTTAGAAGGTACAAATGTTGAGTTAGGTAAAAAAATCTTAAAAGACTCAGGATTAGCAATTGAACCAGCAGCAACAATGGCTGAAGGTGCACAAAAAATTGTTAAACTAGTTAAAGAAGCATAAGGAAAGGATGGGAGCACTAAGATGAGTGTATTTATAGATAAGAATACTAAAGTAATGGTACAAGGTATTACAGGGTCTACTGCCCTTTTCCATACAAAACAAATGCTTGATTATGGTACGAAAATAGTAGCAGGTGTGACACCTGGTAAAGGTGGTCAAGTTGTTGAAGGCGTTCCTGTTTTCAACACTGTTGAAGAAGCTAAAAATGAAACTGGTGCAACTGTATCAGTCATTTACGTTCCAGCGCCATTTGCTGCAGACTCAATTTTAGAAGCAGCAGATGCAGACTTAGATATGGTTATTTGTATTACTGAACATATCCCAGTTTTAGACATGGTTAAAGTTAAACGCTACTTACAAGGTAGAAAAACGCGTTTAGTTGGTCCAAACTGCCCAGGTGTGATTACAGCAGATGAGTGTAAAATCGGTATCATGCCAGGATATATTCATAAAAAAGGTCATGTAGGTGTAGTATCTCGTTCAGGTACTTTAACATATGAAGCAGTGCATCAATTAACTGAAGAAGGTATTGGACAAACTACAGCTGTCGGCATTGGCGGTGACCCAGTAAATGGTACTAACTTTATTGATGTTTTAAAAGCGTTCAATGAAGATGATGAAACGAAAGCAGTCGTTATGATTGGTGAAATTGGTGGTACAGCTGAAGAAGAAGCAGCTGAATGGATTAAAGCGAATATGACAAAACCAGTTGTAGGCTTTATTGGAGGACAAACTGCACCTCCAGGTAAGCGTATGGGACATGCTGGTGCAATCATTTCAGGTGGTAAAGGCACTGCTGAAGAGAAAATTAAAACATTAAATAGTTGTGGTGTGAAAACAGCGGCAACACCTTCAGAAATTGGTTCAACATTAATTGAAGCTGCTAAAGAAGCAGGTATTTATGAATCATTATTAACAGTTAATAAATAAAGTTAAAAGATGATATAAATGGCTATAGCCCATTCCATACTTTATAAAAGTATCGGAAATGGGCTATTTGTCGTGCGATGAATTTTAGTACACATTTCATATTTTGGAAAGACAAGTTAATTATTTTACCTCCTACAATAGCTTTATAAAACAAAGCAAATTTTTATTAAATTTATATAGTGCACTATGTTATAATGTTTATATATTGTTGTAAGGAGTGTTTCATCATGAATAAACAACAAAGTAAAGTACGCTATTCAATTAGAAAAGTTAGTATTGGAATTTTGTCAATTTCAATAGGTATGTTTTTGGCATTGGGTATGTCGAACAAAGCATATGCAGATGAAATTGATAAATCTAAAGATTTTACAAGAGGCTATGAGCAAAATGTATTCGCGAAATCAGAGTTAAATGCTAATAAAAATACGACAAAAGACAAAATAAAAAATGAAGGTGCTGTTAAAACATCGGACACAAGTTTAAAGTTAGATAACAAATCAGCAATTTCAAATGGAAATGAAATTAATCAAGATATAAAGATTTCAAATACTCCGAAAAACTCAAGCCAAGGTAACAATCTAGTTGTTAATAACAATGAACCTACTAAAGAAATTAAAATTGCAAACTTGGAAGCTCAAAATTCTAATCAGAAGAAAATGAATAAAGTTACTAATAATTACTTTGGTTACTACAGTTTTAGAGAAGCTCCAAAAACACAAATCTATACTGTAAAAAAAGGAGACACACTTAGTGCTATAGCATTAAAATACAAAACTACAGTTTCAAATATTCAAAATACAAATAATATAGCAAATCCTAATTTAATATTTATTGGTCAAAAATTAAAAGTGCCAATGACACCATTAGTAGAACCAAAACCAAAAACAGTATCTTCAAATAATAAAAGTAATAGTAATAGCAGTACATTAAATTATTTGAAAACATTAGAGAATAGAGGATGGGATTTCGACGGTAGTTATGGATGGCAATGTTTCGATTTAGTCAATGTATATTGGAGTCATCTTTATGGTCATGGATTAAAAGGAAATGGAGCTAAAGATATACCATATGCAAATAATTTTAATAGTGAAGCTAAAATTTATCACAACACACCAACTTTCAAAGCTGAACCTGGGGACTTAGTGGTTTTTAGTGGAAGATTTGATGGAGGATATGGTCATACAGCTATTGTCTTAAATGGTTATTATGATGGAAAATTAATGAAGTTCCAAAGTTTAGATCAAAACTGGAATAATGGTGGATGGCGTAAAGCAGAGGTTGCACATAAAGTTGTTCATAATTATGAAAATGATATGATTTTTATTAGACCATTTAAAAAAGCATAATTTAAATCAAAGGCAGGACATTGAAATATGAAATTTTCAACTTTAAGTGAAGAAGAATTTACCAACTACACCAAAAAGCACTTCAAACATTATACACAGTCTATAGAATTATATAATTATAGAAATAAAATAAATCATGAAGCACATATTGTGGGAGTGAAGAATGAAAAAAATGAAGTTATAGCTGCATGTTTATTAACAGAGGCACGTATTTTTAAATTCTACAAATATTTCTACTCTCATAGAGGTCCTTTACTTGATTATTTCGATGCTAAATTAGTTTGTTACTTTTTTAAAGAATTATCTAAATTCATTTATAAAAATAGAGGAGTATTTATTCTTGTTGATCCATATTTAATAGAGAATTTAAGAGATGCAAATGGTAGGATAATAAAGAATTATAATAATTCAGTGATAGTAAAGATGTTAGGAAAAATTGGGTATCTCCATCAAGGTTATACAACAGGATATTCAAATAAAAGTCAAATTAGGTGGATTTCTGTATTGGATTTAAAAGATAAAGATGAGAATCAACTTTTAAAAGAAATGGAATACCAAACTAGAAGAAATATAAAAAAGACTATTGAGATTGGTGTTAAGGTTGAAGATTTATCTATTGAAGAAACAAATCGATTTTATAAATTGTTTCAAATGGCTGAAGAAAAACATGGTTTTCATTTCATGAATGAAGATTATTTTAAACGAATGCAAGAAATATACAAAGATAAGGCAATGTTAAAGATAGCTTGTATAGATCTTAATGAATATCAAGATAAATTAAAAATGCAATTATTGAAAATCGAAAATGAAATGATGACTGTGAACAGAACATTAAATGAAAATCCAAATTCTAAAAAGAATAAATCAAAATTAAATCAGTTAAATATGCAATTATCTAGTATTAATAATAGAATTAGTAAAACCGAAGAACTAATATTAGAAGATGGACCTGTTTTGGATTTAGCTGCTGCTTTATTTATATGTACTGATGATGAAGTTTATTATCTATCAAGTGGATCAAATTCTAAATATAATCAGTTTATGGGCGCATATCATCTACAATGGCATATGATAAAATATGCAAAATCACATAATATTAATAGGTATAATTTTTATGGAATAACAGGCGTGTTTAGTAATGAGGCGGATGATTTTGGTGTACAACAATTTAAAAAAGGTTTTAATGCACATGTTGAAGAATTAATTGGTGATTTCATCAAACCAGTAAGACCAATTCTATATAAATTTGCAAAACTTATTTATAAGGTTTGATTATAAAGTATGTTGGAAATTGAAATTTAAAATTCTTTCCAACATACTTTTCACTTTTTAAGTCAGTATTTTTACTCCTTAAAATAACATTACATCGACAATGTTTTTGTATTAGAAATGTAAAACAAAAATAGAATATGATTTTGTATGATTACAAAAAGGAGTTGATTTATTGATTAGACTATTTTTGCTTAAGTTATACTGGGCACACTTTTCGACTAAACAAATTCATCAATTATTAATGGCATATCCTAATGTAATTAAAGAGGGGGGTAGAAAAAAAGATACTTATTTATGTGAATGGGTAAATAGGGAAGAAAATGTTCATTTATTACGTAAATACTATGCTTTTATAAAACTTGATCATAACGATATTATTAAAGAACTGCAGAAATTAAAAGTAAGTTACATTACATATATGGATTCTGAATACCCAGTGCTATTAAAAGAAATATATCAATTTCCATTACTTCTTTTCTATAAAGGGAACATCAAATTAATAAATAATATGCATCATTTGGCAGTAGTAGGTGCAAGAGATTCTACAAGTTATACCCAACAGTCTTTAGAATTTTTATTATCAAATGATAAAAGCAAATATTTAACAATTGTTTCCGGCCTTGCTCAAGGAGCTGATGCAATGGCACATCAAATAGCTTTAAAATACAATCTCCCTACAATAGCAGTTTTAGCCTTTGGCCATCAAACACATTATCCCAAAAGTACATTAGCATTAAGAAATAAAATAGAAGAAAAAGGTTTAGTTATATCCGAATATCCACCACATACACCAATTGCTAAATATAGATTTCCTGAGCGCAATAGAATTATCAGCGGTTTGTCAAAAGGGGTTTTAATTACTGAGGCTAAGGAACAAAGTGGCAGTCACATCACGATAGATTTTGCATTAGAGCAAAATAGAAATGTTTATGTTTTACCTGGATCTATGTTTAATCCTATGACAAAAGGTAATTTATTACGTATCCAAGAAGGTGCTAAGGTAGTATTAAACGCTAATGATATATTTGAAGACTACTATATTTAAAACTAAAAATAACGAGTTTCTTCATATTTCTTTTTTTACCCTTTGTAATTTATTTTTTAATAAAATCTATAAAAAATAGACAGGGAAAATGATTTGTTTAGATATAAAACGTTGACAAAAGCAAAATTAAGCGTTTATCATTTATCTTTAGTAATTAGATTAGCGAGGGGGAAATGACATTGGCAGATAATTTAGTCATTGTTGAATCGCCTGCAAAAGCAAAAACCATTGAAAAGTATTTAGGTAAGAAATATAAAGTTATAGCTTCAATGGGACACGTCAGAGACTTACCAAGAAGTCAAATGGGTGTCGACACTGAAGATAATTACGAACCAAAATATATAACAATACGCGGAAAAGGTCCTGTTGTAAAAGAATTGAAAAAACATGCAAAAAAAGCGAAAAACGTCTTTCTCGCAAGTGACCCCGACCGTGAAGGTGAAGCAATTGCTTGGCATTTATCAAAAATTTTAGAGCTTGAAGATTCTAAAGAAAATCGCGTTGTTTTCAACGAAATAACTAAAGACGCTGTTAAAGAAAGTTTTAAAAATCCTAGAGAAATTGAAATGAACTTAGTCGATGCACAACAAGCGCGTCGAATATTAGATAGATTGGTTGGCTATAACATCTCGCCAGTTCTATGGAAAAAAGTAAAAAAAGGGTTGTCAGCGGGTCGAGTTCAATCTGTTGCACTTCGTTTAGTCATTGACCGTGAAAATGAAATACGAAACTTTAAACCAGAAGAATATTGGACTATTGAAGGAGAATTTAGATACAAAAAATCAAAATTCAATGCTAAATTCCTTCATTATAAAAATAAACCTTTTAAACTAAAAACGAAAAAAGATGTTGAGAAAATTACAGCTGCATTAGATGGAGATCAATTCGAAATTACAAACGTGACAAAAAAAGAAAAAACGCGTAATCCAGCGAATCCATTTACAACATCTACTTTACAACAAGAGGCGGCGCGCAAATTAAACTTTAAAGCAAGAAAAACAATGATGGTTGCACAACAATTATATGAAGGTATTGATTTGAAGAAACAAGGTACAGTTGGTTTGATCACATATATGCGTACTGACTCAACACGTATTTCAGAAACAGCAAAGTCAGAAGCAAAACAGTATATTACTGACAAATACGGTGAATCATTTGTTTCTAAGCGTAAAGCTTCAGGTAAACAAGGCGATCAAGATGCCCATGAAGCTATTAGGCCTTCAAGTACTATGCGTACGCCTGATGATATGAAATCATTTTTAACGAAAGATCAATATCGTTTATACAAATTAATTTGGGAACGATTTGTTGCAAGTCAGATGGCGCCTGCAATTTTAGATACAGTTTCATTGGATATTACGCAAGGTGATATTAAATTTAGAGCGAATGGTCAAACGATTAAATTTAAAGGTTTTATGACGCTTTATGTTGAAACGAAGGATGATTCGGACAGTGAAAAAGAAAATAAGTTACCTAAACTAGAACAAGGTGATCAAGTTACTGCAACTCAAATTGAGCCAGCGCAGCATTTTACACAACCACCGCCAAGATATACTGAAGCAAGATTGGTGAAAACGCTTGAAGAGTTAAAAATTGGTCGTCCCTCAACATACGCACCTACTATTGATACGATTCAAAAACGTAATTATGTTAAATTAGAAAGTAAGCGTTTTGTTCCAACAGAGTTGGGAGAAATTGTTCATGAACAAGTGAAAGAATACTTCCCAGAAATTATTGATGTAGAATTCACAGTAAATATGGAAACATTGCTTGATAAAATTGCTGAAGGCGATATTACTTGGAGAAAAGTTATTGGCGGTTTCTATAGCAGCTTTAAACAAGATGTTGAGCGTGCTGAAGAAGAAATGGAAAAGATTGAAATCAAAGACGAGCCAGCTGGAGAAGATTGTGAAGTTTGTGGATCTCCAATGGTAATTAAAATGGGGCGCTATGGTAAGTTCATGGCTTGCTCAAACTTCCCAGATTGTCGTAATACAAAAGCGATAGTTAAGTCTATTGGCGTTAAATGTCCAAAATGTAATGATGGTGACGTCGTAGAAAGAAAATCTAAAAAGAATCGTGTCTTTTATGGATGCTCAAAATATCCAGAATGTGATTTCATTTCATGGGATAAACCAATTGGTAGAGATTGTCCAAAATGTAACCATTATCTTGTTGAAAATAAAAAAGGTAAGACAACACAAGTTGTATGTTCAAACTGTGATTATAAAGAGGCAGCGCAGAAGTAACGTGTTGATAGCCTAAATAAATTTTGCTGTTGTAATATTTAAGTTTTAGATTGATTTTTAAAAGTTTGAAGTACATTTTCGAATGTATATTTCTTATTTGACCAATCATAACAACGATATTGATAGACATAAATGATAATAAAAGGAGTATAGAAATGACTCAAACTGTAAATGTAATTGGTGCAGGCTTAGCTGGTTCAGAAGCAGCATACCAATTAGCTGAAAGAGGAATTAAAGTAAATTTAATAGAAATGAGACCAGTAAAGCAAACACCAGCTCACCATACAGATAAATTTGCTGAACTAGTATGTTCGAACTCTTTACGAGGAAATGCATTAACAAACGGTGTTGGTGTTTTAAAAGAAGAAATGAGACGATTGAATTCATTAATTATTGAAGCAGCTGATAAAGCACGTGTACCGGCTGGAGGTGCATTAGCAGTTGATAGACATGACTTTTCTGGATATATTACAGATACCCTTAAAAATCACGAAAATATTACTGTTATTAACGAAGAAATTAATGCTATACCTGATGGTTACACAATTATCGCAACAGGTCCACTTACTACTGAAAACCTAGCGCAAGAAATTGTAGATATCACTGGTAAAGATCAGCTTTATTTTTATGACGCAGCTGCTCCGATTATAGAAAAAGATTCAATTGATATGGATAAAGTATACTTGAAATCTCGATATGATAAAGGTGAAGCAGCTTATTTAAATTGTCCTATGACTGAAGAAGAGTTTAACAAATTTTATGAAGCAGTATTAGAAGCGGAAGTTGCACCTGTAAATTCGTTTGAAAAAGAAAAATATTTCGAAGGTTGTATGCCTTTTGAAGTAATGGCAGAGCGTGGGCGCAAAACTTTACTGTTTGGTCCTATGAAACCAGTTGGTTTAGAAGATCCTAAAACTGGAAAACGTCCATTTGCTGTTGTGCAATTAAGACAAGATGATGCAGCTGGTACGCTTTATAATATTGTTGGTTTTCAAACACATTTAAAATGGGGCGCACAAAAAGAAGTAATTAAATTAATACCAGGTTTAGAAAATGTTGATATTGTTCGATATGGTGTGATGCATAGAAATACATTCATCAATTCACCTGACGTATTAAATGAAAAATATGAATTAATTTCACAACCTAAAATTCAATTTGCAGGACAAATGACTGGTGTTGAAGGATATGTGGAAAGTGCGGCAAGTGGCTTAGTTGCAGGAATCAATCTTGCACACAAAGTGTTAGGTAAGGGAGAAGTAGTGTTTCCAAGAGAAACGATGATTGGAAGTATGGCTTACTATATTTCACATGCTAAAAATAATAAAAACTTCCAACCTATGAATGCTAATTTCGGGTTACTTCCTTCTTTAGAAACTAGAATTAAAGATAAGAAAGAACGTTATGAAGCACAGGCAAATAGAGCGTTGGACTACTTAGAAAATTTCAAAAAAACTTTATAAAATAGTTAGAAAGACTAGAAATGCTATTCATTCTTAAGTCATTATTACACAATTTATGACAATGAAATGAAAAAACTTATTCTAGTCTTTTTAATTTTGGAATTGTTACGTATTTCTGACAATTTAGAATTCGCTTTCAGAAAATATCTAAATAAATAACACACAATAAGTTGATTGTTGTAACATGTAAGAGGAAGATTTAATTAAACAATATTTAAAAGGCAAATAAAGATTATATGGCGAAGCTATTAATAATGATTAATAGTAAATAAATTTAAAAAGAAGTATTCTAATTTATAGGTTCACCAGTAACTTATAATTATTTAATTCTCAAAAGATTTAGAATTGATTATCAAATTACTGTAAGCCCTTTGCTCTATGTGCTACAATTCTTATTGATGGAGGGTAAATGTATTGAATCATATTCAGGAAGCATTTTTAAATACATTAAAAGTTGAACGTAATTTTTCAGAACATACATTAAAATCATATAGAGATGATTTAATTCAATTTAATCAATTTTTAGAACAAGAACATTTACAGTTGAATACTTTTGAATATAGAGATGCTAGAAATTATTTGAGTTATTTATATTCAAATCATTTGAAAAGAACATCGGTTTCTCGTAAAATCTCAACGTTACGTACTTTTTATGAATATTGGATGACATTAGATGATAATATTGTAAATCCATTTGTTCAATTGGTACATCCAAAGAAGGAAAAATATCTTCCTCAATTCTTTTATGAAGAAGAGATGGAGGCGTTATTTAAAACGGTAGAAGAGGATGCTACAAAAGGATTGCGTGATCGATTAATTCTTGAATTATTATATGCTACTGGTATTCGTGTTTCAGAATTAGTTAATATTAAAAAACAAGATATAGATTTTTATGCCAATGGTGTAACAGTATTAGGGAAAGGTAGCAAAGAGAGATTTGTGCCTTTTGGTGCTTATTGTAGGCAAAGTATTGAAATTTATTTGGAACATTTTAAACCTATTCAATCATGTAATCATGATTTTCTAATTGTAAATTTGAAAGGTGAAGCCATTACAGAACGTGGTGTGCGTTATGTTTTGAATGACATTGTTAAAAGGACTGCGGGTGTAAGTGATATTCATCCTCATAAACTTAGACATACTTTTGCCACACATTTGTTGAATCAAGGTGCCGACTTGCGTACAGTGCAATCGTTATTAGGTCATGTCAATCTATCAACAACTGGTAAATACACGCATGTATCAAACCAGCAGTTAAGAAAAGTATATCTAAATGCCCATCCTCGAGCGAAAAAGGAGAATGAATCATGAGTAATACAACGTTACATGCAACAACAATCTATGCCGTAAGACATAATGGAAAAGCAGCAATGGCAGGTGATGGCCAAGTTACACTTGGTCAACAAGTCATCATGAAACAAACAGCAAGGAAAGTAAGACGTCTATATGAAGGAAAAGTATTGGCAGGTTTTGCTGGTAGTGTAGCTGATGCATTTACATTATTCGAAAAATTTGAAACTAAATTACAGCAATTCAGCGGTAATTTGGAAAGAGCTGCCGTTGAACTAGCTCAAGAATGGCGTGGTGACAAACAATTACGCCAATTAGAAGCGATGCTAATTGTCATGGACAAAGATGCTATTTTAGTAGTCAGTGGCACTGGTGAGGTTATTGCTCCGGACGATGATTTAATCGCTATTGGATCAGGCGGTAATTATGCATTAAGTGCTGGACGTGCACTGAAACGTCATGCATCTCAATTGTCAGCAGAAGAAATGGCATATGAAAGCTTAAAAGTAGCTGCGGATATTTGTGTCTTTACTAATGATAATATTGTTGTAGAAACACTATAATATTTCGTGAGCGATACATTGTTACGAGTAATTAATTTTAGTTAAAGACGGAGGAATGAAATTAATGGATACAACTGGAATCAAATTAACTCCAAAAGAAATCGTATCTAAATTAAACGAATACATCGTTGGACAAAATGATGCTAAACGTAAAGTGGCCATTGCCCTACGTAATAGATATAGAAGAAGTTTGTTAGATGAAGAATCAAAACAAGAAATCTCACCAAAAAATATTTTGATGATTGGTCCAACAGGAGTTGGTAAAACTGAAATTGCAAGAAGAATGGCTAAAGTTGTAGGTGCACCATTTATAAAAGTTGAAGCGACTAAGTTTACTGAAGTAGGTTATGTTGGTAGAGATGTCGAAAGTATGGTTAGAGATTTAGTTGATGTTTCAGTAAGATTAGTAAAAGCGCAAAAAAAATCATTGGTTCAAGATGAAGCGACTGCTAAAGCGAATGAAAAACTTGTTAAGTTGCTTGTTCCAAGTATGAAAAAGAAAGCATCACAAAGCAATAACCCGTTAGAGTCACTATTCGGAGGTGCAATTCCAAACTTCGGTCAAAATAATGAAGATGAAGAAGAACCACCTACAGAAGAAATTAAAACGAAACGATCTGAAATTAAACGACAACTTGAAGAAGGAAAGCTTGAAAAAGAAAAAGTTAGAATTAAAGTTGAACAGGATCCAGGAGCTTTAGGCATGCTTGGAACAAATCAAAATCAGCAAATGCAAGAGATGATGAATCAGTTGATGCCTAAGAAAAAGGTTGAAAGAGAAGTTGCAGTTGAGACAGCAAGAAAAATCTTAGCCGATGGTTTTGCAGATGAATTAATTGATCAAGAGAGTGCGAACCAAGAAGCGTTAGAATTAGCTGAGCAAATGGGTATTATATTTATTGATGAGATTGATAAAGTGGCTACTAATAACCATAATAGTGGTCAAGATGTGTCTAGACAGGGCGTACAGCGAGATATTTTACCTATCCTTGAAGGTAGCGTAATTCAAACTAAATATGGTACTGTGAATACTGAACATATGCTGTTTATCGGAGCTGGTGCGTTCCATGTATCTAAACCAAGTGATTTAATTCCAGAATTACAAGGTCGTTTCCCAATTAGAGTTGAACTTGATAGTTTATCAGTAGAAGATTTTGTGAGAATTTTAACTGAACCTAAGTTGTCGCTAATAAAACAATACGAGGCGTTACTTCAAACAGAAGAAGTTACTGTTAACTTTACGGATGAAGCAATAACTAGATTAGCTGAGATAGCATACCAGGTGAATCAAGACACTGATAATATTGGTGCGCGTAGACTTCATACAATATTAGAAAAAATGTTAGAAGATTTATCATTTGAAGCACCAAGTATGCCAAATGCAGTTGTAGATATTACCCCACAATATGTTGATGATAAATTAAAATCAATTTCAACTAATAAAGATTTAAGTGCATTTATTCTATAAAAATATAAAAAAGGAGAAAAATTCATGAGCTTATTATCTAAAACGAGAGAGTTAAACACGTTACTTCAAAAACATAAAGGTATTGCGGTTGATTTTAAAGATGTCGCGCAAACGATTAGTAGCGTAACTGTAACAAATGTATTTATTGTGTCGCGCAGAGGTAAAATTTTAGGTTCAAGTCTTAACGAATTATTGAAAAGCCAACGAATTATTCAAATGTTGGAAGAAAGACATATTCCAAGTGAATATACTGAACAATTAATGGAAGTTAAACAAACAGAATCAAATATTGATATCGACAATGTATTAACAGTATTCCCGCCTGAAAATAGAGAATTATTCATTGATAGTCGTACGACGATTTTCCCGATTTTAGGTGGAGGAGAAAGATTGGGTACTCTAGTGCTTGGTCGCGTACACGATGATTTTAATGAAAATGACTTAGTACTAGGTGAATATGCAGCTACAGTTATTGGTATGGAAATCTTACGTGAAAAGCATAGCGAAGTTGAAAAAGAAGCTCGTGATAAAGCTGCAATCACTATGGCAATTAATTCGTTATCGTATTCTGAAAAAGAAGCAATTGAGCATATTTTTGATGAGCTTGGTGGTACTGAAGGATTATTAATCGCTTCAAAAGTTGCTGATAGAGTAGGTATTACAAGATCAGTTATTGTAAATGCACTTCGAAAATTAGAAAGTGCTGGCGTTATTGAATCACGTTCATTAGGCATGAAAGGTACCTTCATCAAAGTTAAAAAAGAAAAATTCTTAGATGAGTTAGAAAAAAGTAAATAAATTGATGAAATGACTTCGATGATAATATTGAAGTCATTTATTTTGGGTAATTTTTATTCAAATTATCATTTGAAACGGTAATGAGAATATTACAATGAAAAATGTAAAAAATACTTGAAAAACATTTGCTTTAGGTACGGCATTATGTTATATTTATTTTCGGCTATAAAGCCAATACACACATATCAAACGTGATTGTGTAAAGGGTGCAATATGTTTATATTGTCTTTACAATAGTTTGTTATGGAGGTAACTAACCAATAGGAGGAATTTATAATGGCAGTAATTTCAATGAAACAATTACTAGAAGCGGGTGTACACTTCGGTCACCAAACACGTCGTTGGAACCCAAAAATGAAAAAATATATCTTCACTGAGAGAAATGGTATTTATATCATCGACTTACAAAAAACAGTGAAAAAAGTAGACGAAGCTTATAACTTCTTGAAACAAGTTTCAGAAGATGGCGGACAAGTCTTATTCGTAGGTACTAAAAAACAAGCACAAGAATCAGTTAAATCTGAAGCAGAACGTGCTGGACAATTCTACATTAACCAAAGATGGTTAGGTGGATTATTAACTAACTATAAAACAATCTCTAAACGAATCAAACGTATTTCTGAAATTGAAAAAATGGAAGAAGATGGTTTATTCGAAGTATTACCTAAAAAAGAAGTTGTAGAACTTAAAAAAGAATACGACCGTTTAATCAAATTCTTAGGCGGAATTCGTGATATGAAATCAATGCCTCAAGCATTATTCGTAGTTGACCCACGTAAAGAGCGTAACGCAATTGCTGAAGCTCGTAAATTAAATATTCCTATCGTAGGTATCGTTGACACTAACTGTGATCCTGACGAAATTGACTACGTAATCCCAGCAAACGACGATGCTATCCGTGCAGTTAAATTATTAACTGCTAAAATGGCAGATGCAATCTTAGAAGGTCAACAAGGCGTTTCTAATGAAGAAGTAGCTGCAGAACAAAACATCGATTTAGATGAAAAAGAAAAATCAGAAGAAACAGAAGCAACTGAAGAATAATCAACTGTTGAATCTGACTTAGATATAGTTTAAATGGGTGATAAGATATAAATGCTTATCACCTTTTTTAAAAAGGAAATTAGGGCAAATTACAAATATTCAATTAGAGTATTGGCAATATTGCCTATAATAATGCTAAAATCATAATATATAAATTGATAACTTATTGGAGGAATAATGAATGGCAACTATTTCAGCAAAACTTGTTAAAGAATTACGTGAAAAAACTGGCGCAGGTATGATGGATTGTAAAAAAGCGCTAACTGAAACTGAAGGCGATATCGATAAAGCGATTGATTACTTACGTGAAAAAGGTATTGCTAAAGCAGCTAAAAAAGCAGACCGTATTGCGGCTGAAGGTTTAGTACACGTTGAAACTAAAGGTAACGAAGCAGTTATCGTTGAAATCAACTCTGAAACTGACTTTGTTGCTCGTAACGAAGGATTCCAAGAGTTAGTAAAAGAAATTGCTAACCAAGTATTAGATACAAAAGCAGAAACTGTAGAAGCTTTAATGGAAACAACTTTACCAAACGGTAAATCAGTTGATGAAAGAATGAAAGAAGCAATCTCAACAATCGGTGAAAAATTAAGCATTCGCCGTTTTGCAATCAGAACTAAAACTGATAACGACTCATTCGGCGCATACTTACACATGGGCGGTCGTATTGGTGTATTAACTGTTGTTGAAGGTTCTACTGATGAAGAAGCAGCGAGAGACGTTGCAATGCATATTGCTGCAATTAATCCTAAATATGTTTCTTCTGAACAAGTAAGCGAAGAAGAAATCAACCATGAAAGAGAAGTATTAAAACAACAAGCATTAAATGAAGGTAAACCAGAAAACATCGTTGAAAAAATGGTGGAAGGACGTTTACGTAAATATTTACAAGAAATTTGTGCTGTAGACCAAGACTTCGTTAAAAACCCAGATGTAACAGTTGAAGCTTTCTTGAAAACAAAAGGTGGAAAACTTGTTGACTTCGTACGCTATGAAGTAGGCGAAGGTATGGAAAAACGTGAAGAAAACTTTGCGGATGAAGTAAAAGGACAAATGAAATAATCTGTCATAAAGTAAAACAAGGAAGAAGACACCTTTAATGTTGCTTTATTAAAATGTAAATCATTCTAATAAAACGACAACTGTGTCTTCTTTACTTGTATATGTTACATATATTCACGATAGAGAGGATAAGAAAATGGCTCAAATTTCTAAATATAAACGTGTAGTTTTGAAACTAAGTGGTGAAGCGTTAGCTGGAGAAAAAGGATTTGGCATAAATCCAGTAATTATTAAAAGTGTTGCTGAACAAGTTGCAGAAGTTGCTAAAATGGATTGTGAAATCGCAGTTATTGTTGGTGGCGGAAATATTTGGAGAGGTAAAACGGGTAGTGACTTAGGTATGGACCGAGGCACTGCAGATTACATGGGTATGCTTGCAACAGTTATGAACGCATTAGCATTACAAGATAGTTTAGAACAATTAGATTGCGATACAAGAGTATTAACATCTATTGAAATGAAACAAGTTGCAGAACCTTATATTCGTCGTCGTGCAATTAGACACTTAGAAAAGAAACGTGTAGTTATTTTTGCTGCAGGTATTGGTAACCCATACTTCTCTACAGATACAACAGCGGCTTTACGTGCTGCAGAAGTTGAAGCCGATGTTATTTTAATGGGTAAAAACAATGTGGATGGCGTATACTCAGCAGATCCTAAAGTGAACAAAGATGCTGTTAAATATGAGCATTTAACTCATATCCAAATGCTTCAAGAAGGTTTACAAGTTATGGATTCAACTGCATCATCATTCTGCATGGATAATAACATCCCATTAACTGTTTTCTCTATTATGGAAGAAGGAAATATCAAACGTGCCGTGATGGGTGAAAAAATAGGTACGTTAATTACAAAATAAATTTAGAGGTGTAATATAATGAGCGACATTATTAGTGAAACTAAATCAAGAATGCAAAAATCAATCGAAAGTTTATCTCGTGAATTAGCAAATATTAGTGCTGGCCGTGCTAATTCAAACTTATTAAATGGTGTAACAGTTGATTATTATGGCGCACCAACGCCTGTACAACAATTGGCAAGTATTAATGTTCCAGAAGCACGTTTACTTGTAATTTCTCCATATGATAAAACATCTGTTGCAGATATTGAGAAAGCAATTATTGCAGCGAACTTAGGAGTGAACCCTACAAGTGATGGTGAAGTAATTCGTATCGCAGTCCCTGCTTTAACTGAAGAGCGCAGAAAAGAACGCGTTAAAGACGTTAAGAAAATTGGTGAAGAAGCAAAAGTATCTGTTCGAAACATTCGTCGTGATATGAATGATCAATTGAAAAAAGATGAGAAGAACGGTGACATAACTGAAGATGAACTAAGAACTGGTACTGAAGATGTCCAAAAAGCAACAGACAACTCAATAAAAGAAATTGATAAAATGATTGCTGATAAAGAAAAAGATATTATGTCAGTATAAATCGATATACAGTGACATATTAAAATGCCAATTAGAGATAGCAATGTAAAGGTGAAATTCTACAATCACATTGAATGATTCGTTGGTTGTGAATGTTAATTATTTTTTCATTAGTTATGATGGTGTTTAAATAAGTTAACTTAACATTTTACTTTTGCATGTGATAAAGTATCGCATTAAAGTTATGTATTTTTAACCTCAGTATGTATGTCACATTCATGGTGTAAACTGTACCGAGTCAGACTTTGGTACAGTTTTTTTATTTGCTTATTCAATGCGTTAAATGAGTATGATAAAATGATAATGATTGTTTAGTAACTAATACTATATGACAGAGATGATCAGGCTCGGAGGAAAGACCATGTTTAAAAAGCTAATAAATAAAAAGAACACTATAAATAATTATAATGAAGAATTGGACGCGGCAAATATACCTGAACATATCGCGATTATCATGGATGGTAATGGACGATGGGCTAAGAAACGTAAAATGCCGAGAATTAAAGGCCATTATGAAGGTATGCAAACAATTAAGAAAATCACTAGAGCTGCTAGTGACATCGGTGTTAAATACTTAACCTTATATGCCTTTTCCACTGAAAATTGGTCAAGACCTGAAAGTGAAGTTAATTATATTATGAATTTGCCTGTCAATTTCTTAAAAACATTTTTACCTGAGTTAATAGAAAAAAATGTTAAAGTTGAAACTATAGGTTTTACTGAAAAATTACCTAATTCAACAATTGAAGCGATTAATAATGCAAAGGAAAAGACGGCGAATAATACTGGTTTGAAATTGATTTTTGCGATCAATTACGGTGGTAGAGCAGAAATTGTTCATAGTATTAAAAATATGTTTGAAGAGCTTCAGCAACAAGGTTTATCTAGTGACGTTATAGATGAAACATTTATAGACAATCATTTAATGACAAAGGATTATCCTGATCCTGAATTATTAATTCGTACATCAGGTGAACAGAGAATAAGTAATTTCTTGATTTGGCAAGTTTCTTATAGTGAATTTATCTTTAATCAAAAATTATGGCCTGACTTTGACGAAGATGAATTAATTGAATGTATTAAAATTTATCAGTCGCGTCAAAGACGTTTTGGCGGATTGAGTGAGGAGTAGTATAGTATGAAAGTAAGAACGCTGACAGCTATTATTGCCTTAATCGTATTTTTGCCTATTCTGTTAAAAGGTGGCCTTGTATTAATGATTTTTGCTAATTTATTAGCATTAATAGCATTAAAAGAATTATTGAACATGAATATGATTAAATTTGTGTCAATTCCTGGTTTAATTAGTGCAGTCGCACTTATCATTATTATGTTGCCACAACATGCAGGTCCTTGGGTACAAGTTATTCAATTAAAAAGCTTAATTGCAATGAGTTTTATTGTTCTAAGTTATACAGTCTTATCTAAGAATCGATTTAGTTTTATGGATGCAGCATTTTGTTTAATGTCTGTTGCGTATGTTGGCATTGGATTTATGTTCTTTTATGAAACAAGATCTGAAGGTTTACATTACATATTATATGCGTTTTTAATTGTATGGCTTACTGATACAGGCGCTTATTTATTTGGTAAAATGATGGGCAAACATAAACTTTGGCCAGTGATAAGTCCAAATAAAACAATCGAAGGATTTATTGGCGGTCTATTTTGTAGTTTATTAGTACCAATAGCAATGTCATACTTTGTTGATTTTAATATGAATATTTGGATTTTACTTGGT